>CAYQOI010000389.1:0-4082 GCA_964419085.1 uncultured Cytophagia bacterium
TCCTTTATCTCCGAGTTCTGAAAGAACGACCGTTTCTCGACTTCCTGACGTTGTGAAGTGTTTGGAGTTGCTGCATTCTCCGCTTGAATTCCAATCGCTTTTCTTCGATAAAATTTCGCCGGCCCAGGCGTTTGCCGATGCGCTCCCCGACGGTGGGCAACACGCTGGCCTGCAAAATGATGATGAGCTCTTTCTTTTTCACCGATTTGGACTCGAAGCCGAACAGATAGCGCAGCCCGAAAAACCACGGCGGCAGGTCCTTCAGCACCGGAATGCCTCGTCTGGTGTTTTTCACTTCATGGGAAAACAACCCCGCGATCACCGTTTCCTCGCCGTTCAGCAGCAGCACCTGGGTGTTGCTTTCGGTGATGGATTTTGTCACCGCCACCGGGTCGGGGAAGACATCGCTGCGCTCCGCATGGATGTCCAGGTGAATGAATGTGGAGTCACCCTCTCCGATGACTGTGGGCGTGACGGTGAGAATGACGCCCGATTCGTATTCGGTGAAGCGGGTGTTGCCGGCGAAATCGCGCGTGGTGAGGAAGAAGTTGGTGCCGACTTTGACTTTGCCTTTCTGACCGTCCATCACCTGAATCTGCGGGTTGGCGATGACTTCACCTTTGTCCAGCGTCTCGAAGGTCCGAAGCAAAGCGAAAATGTCCCAGCTTCTGTAACTCTTTGTATATTGTGCATTAAACAGGTCTTTGGTGACCTCTGAGCCGAAGTTCCCGTTGACGCGCACTCTGCCATTCTTGATGACCGACCAGTCGATGCCGGCCTCCACCAGCGTGGAATAATCCGCGTCGAAAAACACCGCGTTGATCTCCACCTCTCGGGTCGAGGTGTTTATCCCCTCCTGGGCTTCTTGCTTCTGTTGCGACTGCACCAGGGGCACGACTTCATAGTACTTTTCGTGCTCCACGAACTTGCGCAGATTGGAGCGCAGGATGTACTCCAGCGCCCGCTTCCAGTACATCTTGTTGACCATCACGTTGATGGGTCCGTTGTAGCCCTGGGGATCGATGATGATCTTGCCTTCGTATCTCAGGCTGTACTGGCTTAGAATGTCCAGCGCAGTTTTCATCGGGAGACTTTTGTCCAGCGTAACCAGTTCGTTTGGGCTGATGTCTCGCGGGATGGTTTCTTGCGCCGAAAGCTTCGTGCAAAGCAAAAGAAAAATGGCGACCGGAGGAGAAATTCTCGCAAACGCTCGTTGTAACCGCTCCATGTTTTTCACTGTCTCACTTTCGCTCGTCTATTTTGAGTTTGATCCTCTGTGATTTACCGAATTTGGTGATGATGAATTCTGCTTCATTGGTGTTTTGATCGATGGCTACCAACCGGCCTAGGTAGACCGGGTCCCCGACTTTGAGCTCCACCAGCCCGCTGCCACCTTCGGAGATGAAAATGGAATTGCTGGTCACGGCCTTGAGCGAGGCCTTTTCCACGTCGATTTGTCCGGGTAGCTTAGGCGGGAGCTTGGGGGCCTTTTGCACCGAGCGCACCGCCACCGGCCGGCGTGTGATCTGTGGGGCAAAAATGTCGGGCTGCCTGGGGATGTTGGTTCTGCGCACCGCATGAAAATCCGCGAATTCCTTTTCGCCCTCGCTGGCCTTTTCCACGGTGAAGCCTTGCAGTTGCATGGCAAACCGCAGCCTTTCGGGGGCGGAAGGAGCGGGCCTCAGACTCAGAGAACGGATCTTGTACAAAATGGGTTCGTAGGTCAAAAGCCAGATCAGCCTGTAGATGTCATCGTAGCGGCCTTCTCCGCTCAAGGTGTAGGTGAAGCGGGTGTAGTCCTTTAGCTTCTTGCGGTTGTTGAGTGCGAAGTCGAAATCGATCTGCAGATTGTTGGCCAGCGCGATGTCATTGATGTAGGCGAGCGTAAACGACGGCTCTTCCGCAGAGATGATGCGTTTGGGGGAGTTTTCCCAGAGCTCGCTGACCAGCTCGTGAACGTTCTCCACTTCGGTGAGCTTCTTGATCAACTCCTGCGACTTGGCGAGCTTTTGCTCGTAGGTTTTTTTCTGGTTCAGGACTTCCATCAGTTTGTTCGAATCCCGAAAGTACCAAAACGCGCCGGCGATGAGAAGAATGATCCAGATGACCGCCAGCGTGACGCTGTTTCGTCTTGCAAACAACTCTTATCCACCTATTTCTTGTTTTTTGTCCGTCCCCGGGCGTATCGTTTACCTTTTGCTGCCGCTTAGGATGTGGTTGCCTGACTCAGCTCTGCCATTTGCCTTGGGCGCGACACGACCTGGGCTGCTTTTGCGTCCAGCTTTTTCGCCTGCTTTTCCATCCGCCATCTTGAGTTCGTCAAATGTGTGGAGACTCGTGTCCAGTTTGAGCTTGTCTGTTGAAAGGTCTAGTTGAAAACTAAAGACTTTTTCGCCTTGGAAGCTCATCCTGGAGACTCTCTTGAGATTGGCCCCGCCCAACGCCTCCGCGAGTTGCGGGATGCGTGCCCGACGAGTGGCCATCCCGGTGATCTGAACGATCTTGCCGCCCTTGGTGAGGTCGGTGATCCAGATGTCCCCCACCTGTTGCAGCGTCTTGTTGAACAGCTTCAAGAATTCTGCAGTCTCGTTGTAGCCTTTGCTGAGACTATCGATAAGCGCAATTCTGTTCTCCAGATCTGAGATTTCCCCATCGTAGGACAAGACCTGGTCGGTGAGCGTTTGGTTGCTGGCGAGCTGCGTTTTGATGCTCTCGATCCGTCGCGTCACCTGCTGGATTTTCAGGTTCTGCTGTACCACGATCCAGCTGAAGGCGAACGCGGTGAAGGTCAGGAGAAATAGGAGCACGTAACCGTAGACGCTGAGCTTCGGCAAGGTCTGGCGCTCCATGATATATTCGGGCAGGAGATTGAATTGCTTGGAAGAATAGACGTTTTTCTGCAGTGCTTTCCACGCCAGCGCGATGGGCACCGCGTAGCGGGAAAAAAGCATGCCCCGGTCCTTGAAGCGCAGATCCGATTCGATTTTCTTGGAGTTGAGGTAACCGGTGATGGCATACGGGAATTTCTGTCTGAAGTAGTATTTCGCTTTGAGTCGCGAAGAGTGGCCGGCCACCAGGATCTTGTTCAGCTCCGGGATAAAATGCTGATCTTGCGCAAAGATGATGCGGCTGTAGATGACTTCCAGCACGTCCTTGGACATACTGCCTTTGTGGATGATGGGCGTGATGTGGTAGATCTCACGACCCTTCAAAAAGATCACCCGGGAGAAGTCTTGCTCGATGTAGACGATGGCCGTGATCTCATCGGCCTTGAATTTGTAGATCTCCCGCACCAGGTCCACCAGGGCCAGTTCGTTGGTATCCATCAACACCAGGTTCAGATTCCCGGCCCTGAACTGATTGACTTCTTCGATGAGGTCGATGATGGGCGGGTGGTACTCGTAGTCCACCTGCAAGACTTTATCGTCCGCGATGTTGACGTATTTGGTGCGCCGCGCCTCGTCCTCTTCGCTGCCCCAGATGTCGATGCGCGCCTTCAGCCGTTTTTTCAGATTTTTTTCTTTCTGTAACACAGATTTATCGGTGTAGTCGTACTTGACCGTCAGCACCGGCGAGTTGATCGCGATGTTGGCCTTGATGTTTTCGAAACGATCCAGCAATCCGTAGATCAGGCTGACGTTTTGGTTTTCGCTGGTCTGCTCGGTGGATTGCGTGTCGGAATAGCTCTCCTCTTCCTGGAGCTGCGGCTCGTTGATGTCGAAGGCGCTTTCGAGGCTGTTGAGCGAGTCGACGCTTTCTTTGCTCGCTTCCTCCTTTGCGGCTTCTAGTGGTTCGGCCAGCGTGGTGGATTCCAGCGCTTTGATTCGCGCCTTGCCCCGCACCAGGCTGAGGAAGGCTGCTCGAACTTCGTTGCCGTTGATGGTCACACCGATGGCGAATTTAGGTTTCATCTATTCCCATTAGTATCCGGTTAAAAGAGCAAAACAGTGTCCGCAAGTGTTTCAAAACCAAGGCCGATTACCCCGGAATTTCAACCGTGACCTGGTTTTTTACGCGAGCCGTAACACGGGGGCTGTCCAAAAAGTCGGGCTTTTCTGTCATTCCTGCGAAGGCAGGAATCT
>CAYQOI010000390.1:0-4082 GCA_964419085.1 uncultured Cytophagia bacterium
TAGATGACGGCGGCATCGACCATGATGGTGCCCTGACCTTCTACATCCAACTCGGTGTAGCCGTGGGCGTTCAAAAAACGCACTCTGGCCTCGTGCAGAAGAGAAAGCACGCGGTCGTTGCCCAGATGACCCGCGTAGTTGACATCGCCGACGCGCACTCGAACCTCGGTGCTGAATACGAAACTGGTCGGCAATGTGATCTTGATTCTGTTCATCCTGTTGTCTTTGCGGTCCCCTGCGGAATTGGGTGGCACGATAGCTGTGGTCGTCTCCTTCGACGTTGGAATTGCTACGGAATATAAAGACTCCCCGTGCAGAAATCAAGCTCTTTTGCCCCTGACGGCATTGCCTTTGCACCGTGCGACATGATTTTTGCTTGATTTTGCCTTGCGTTTGACTTATTATCTATCTTACGATTTTGCACACCAGGAAACGAGGGGGCAATGAGCATCCAAACCTTAAGCCAACTGTTTGAACACAACGTTGCGACCTTCAACAAACCCGACTTGCTCATTTACCGCGGACGCGACGGAAAGTTCCACAATCTTTCTACCAACGAGTTCAAAGACCGCGTGATCCACTGCGCGCTGGGACTGCGGGAGCTGGGCGTCAAGCAGGAGACCAAATTGCTGCTGCTCTCCGAGAACAGGCCCGAATGGCACATCGTGGACTTTGCCTGCCATCTGTTGAGCGCCGTGATCGTGCCCATCTTCCCGACGCTTGTGGCCGACCAGATCGCTTACATCGCGGAAAACAGCGAAAGCGAATTTGTACTCGTCTCCAATCAGAAGCAGTTGAGCAAGATCGAAGCGATTCGTGACGAGCTCAAACGGGTGAAACAAATCGTCACCTTTGATGTGGCGGAGACAGAGGGAACCTTGTCCTTCGAACGGCTTCTGCAGCTCGGCAGGGAGCAGGATGAACGGGGGTTTTTCCCCGAGGCCGTACAACTCGCCGAACCCGATGTCATCGCCACCATCATTTACACCTCCGGCACCACCGGAACGCCCAAGGGCGTGATGCTCACGCACCGCAACTTTGTTTCCAACGTGCTCGACTGCGCCCAGGCGCTCAGGCTGGACACATCTGACCGGGGCCTTTCGTTCCTGCCGTTGTCTCACGCCTTCGAGCGCACCGTCGATTACACCTATTTTTACCGGGGCGCGAGCATCGTCTATTCCGCGAGTCCGGAGATGGTAGCGCGGGATTTAGAAGAAAGCCGGCCAACGGTCATGGCGTCGGTTCCTCGCTTCTACGAAAAGATCAAGTCGCGGGTGGAGTCTTCTGTGGAGCAACAGGGCGGATTGAAGAAAAAGCTGTTCTCCTGGGCCCTCGATGTGGGGAGACAAAAGGGCCAGAATTTCCTCAACCAAAAACGAGACGGACTCGCGTTGAAACTCAAATATGCTTTGGCCGACCGGCTGGTGCTTTCTAAAATTCGCGGCCGCACGGGTGGGCAGTTGAGGTATTTCATTTCCGGCGGCGCGCCGCTCTCCGCGGAAGTGGCGAGGTTTTTCTTGTCGGTGGGACTCAAGATCCTAGAGGGCTACGGCCTGACCGAAACCTCTCCGGTTGTTTCCGTGAATCCCTACGACCGGCCGAGATTTGGTACGGTGGGCAGGATTCTTCCCAGCGTCCAGGTCCGAATTGCAGAGGACGGCGAGGTGCTGGTCAAAGGGCCCAACGTGATGCTGGGCTATTACAAAATGCCCGCGGAAACCAAAGAGGTGCTGGTGGACGGTTGGTTTCACACCGGTGACATCGGCATGTTGGATGAAGACCAGTATCTCATCATCACGGACCGCAAGAAACAGTTGATCGTAACCTCAGTGGGTAAGAAGGTCGCGCCACAGGCCATCGAAAAGGAAGTGGAGAACAGCCGCTTCATCGAGCAGGTGGTGCTCATCGGCGAGAAGAGAAGGTTCATCAGCGCGCTCATCGTGCCTGATTTTGATGCGCTCTGGCAATTTGCAAAAGCACAAAAGCTTCAGGTGGCGGATAGTCAGGAGTTGGTCAAACACCCCGCGGTGCTCGAGCTTATGCAGAAGGAAGTGGACGAACGTCAAAAGCATTTTTCCAACTACGAAAAAATCCGCAAGTTTCAACTCCTCGCCCGTCCCCTTACCCTTGAGGAGGGGTACTTGACTCCAACGCTCAAGGTCAAGCGCCGGGTGGTGGAGAAAGCGTTTGCCTCGCTGATCGAGGAGATGTACGCGGTGGGCGAGGAAGCGCATTCCTGAGCTTGCGCCTTGACGACAACGGCATTTCAGGTAAGCCATGCAGAGTTTCTGCTTGCGTTTTTGGACCTCACCTGCATATATTTATCCATCGTTTGAACCCTGTGTCTTTCACGTCAAATTTCTGGGAGGTGAACGATGATGAAGCGGATATCTTCCTTTCTCCTGATGGCCTGCTTGCTTCCTCTTCCCGCGCTCGCGGCAATCGAAATTCATGGCCACATCAAAACTGCGACCGGCCAGGCTCCGGCTCTGGCGCATGTGCACTTGACCGAGATCGGCGGCACCTATTTGCGTCCGATGCGCACGCTGCAAGCGGACAGGTCGGGGGACTTCACACTGGAGATCGCGAAACCGGGTCTGTATCTGCTCTGGGTTACCGCCGTGGATCACCACCTCGCGTCGGTGCCGTTGCTGTTGGAACAGGCTGAGGAACGGGTTGAATTCACCATGACGCTGGCACCATACCTTTACAAAGAGGCATTCGACGAGGTTAAGATCATCGGTGACTGGAACAACTTCGACTTTGGAACGGCGGAGACGATGCAGAAGCAGCCCGACGGCACGTTCACCTACGACGTTTCCATCGACGCGGACACGGTGGCTTACCAGTTGCTGGGAATTACCGTGGGCGAGCGAAGCATCAACGGCACCATGTCAGAACGTTTCGTGTACGATGGCGGCGGAGACTACCGCTCAGTCGTGAAGACGGAGCACGGCCACGCGCATATCGTTTTCCAGCCACAGAAACTGTATCGAGCGAAGGACGTGACCCTTCCGCGGGTAGCCTTCAAGGACAACGAGAGGCTTGCTGCAGCGTACCGGGTGTACCGGCTGTTTATCGACGGAGTGGAGAAGTTCCAGAGAGCCGCTGCCACATACCATGATGTGCACGGCGATTTGACCGGCTTTAAGTTTGATTTTCCCGCCATCCGATCCGAGTTGGAGCAGACCATGCACGAGAGTCCGTATCGCGAAGTCCGCGAGCTTGCCGCCGTCTATCTCGTTGAGCTGCCTCTCTATGATACCAAGCTGCGACCTTCCGACATGCCATATCGAGAGATGTTCGAGCTGCTCGGGCCGGCTTCCCCCATGTGGGCCATCGCCCCGACCTATCTGGTATCCACGGCGAGCGCTGTGGACAAGGAACATCCGGAAACCATCTTGCAGCAGTTTGTGGACCAGAACCCAGACCGACGCGTGCAGGCCGCTGCGCTTTCGACGATGCTCGGTCGGGCCGCCCACCAGAAAGACACAAGCCGTGTGCATGAACTCTACGCCCGGCTGAAAACGGAGTACGGCGATGTAGAAGAAATCAAATATGTCTTGCAAAGGTATGACCCTGACCGGCACATCCTCGCAGGAAAGCCCGTACCGCCATTCGAAGTCAAGCTCATGGGAAGCGACGAAGTTGTGTCCAACAAGACTCTGCTGGGCAAATACTATCTGCTGGACTTTTGGGCCACGTGGTGTGGCCCTTGTGTTGCGGAGATGGGGAATCTGCACGCGGCCTACGAAAAATTCAAAGGCAGCAACTTCGAGTTGATCAGCTTTTCCTTCGACGGAAGTCCCGAGAAGGTCGCAAAGTTCCGGCAGAAGAAATGGCGCATGCCCTGGAAGCATGTGTTTGTCGGTGGCGGCTTCAACTCCGACATCGCGAAAAGATTTGAAGTCTTCGGCATTCCCAAACCCATTTTGGTGGGGCCGGATGGAACTATTCTGGCGGTGGAAGGCGACTTGCGCGGGGAAAACCTGGAGCAGACGCTGACCAGATTCCTGGGGAGCCATGCATCAAAATAACTGCCATTCATTTGATTTCCGGAGGACGCGCCTGTGAAAACGATC
>CAYQOI010000391.1:0-4056 GCA_964419085.1 uncultured Cytophagia bacterium
CGCCAGCCAGGGCGGTGTGTTGGGCCGGAGACTGGGCGCCGCAGGCCGGGCATTCCACAAAAATCTACAAGGTTCCCATCAATGCCCGGGAGTATTTTCTCATCGAGAATCGCAATCGGGATTTCAACAATGACAACGTCGCGTTTGCACGAGACGGAAACGGGGTTCGCGTCGAGTTCGTCTGGGATGACAACGGCCAGCAGCTTCGGGCCGAAGGCCCCATCGGCGTCATCACGCAGGTCAGCGAGTACGATTTCGGGCTTCCAGGGTCCGGCATCCTGATCTGGCACATCGATGACAACGTGATCGCTGCTAACTTGGCGTCCAATCGCGTGAACGCTGACCCCGAGCACCGTGGCGTGGACCTGGAAGAGGCGGACGGCGCGCAGGATCTCGGACAGGTCTTCGGGTTGCTGAGTCCGGGGGCGGGTGCCGAAAACGGTGTCATCGAAGATATGTTTTGGGGTTCAAATCAAATCAACATGCTGGTGAACAATTCCGACGTGGTGGCCTTCACGCCGTTCACGATGCCCAGCAGCGCGGCCAACTCCGGAGCCGACTCACACATCTACGTCACGGACTTCAGCGAACCGGACACGCTCATGCGGTTCAGCGTGAGGAACGATGTAAGCAATGTAGGATTTCCACAGTTTACCGGCTCGATGGGCGCATTCTCGACCTCTCCCCTTGCCACAGATCTGGACGGGGACGGCGTGCAGGAGATCATCAGCACCTCCCGGGAAGGCACAGATGTGCTGGTTTGGCGCGCAGACGGCAGAAAATTGATCGAAAACCAGGATTCTGTTGCCGTGGTACAGGTTAACGGCAAAGCTGCGTCGGTGCCGCTGGCGCGTTTTGCCACCCCGCGCGGGACGCGGGTGTTCTCCCCGGCCGCGGTGGGCTTTCAGAATGCCGCGGTGCTGGTCGTCACGACTGACCGCGTTGTGGCGGCCTACCGGTCCACGGACACCGACCTCGATGGCCGCGCAGACAGCCTGTTTGTGTTCGATAGTTCAGAGGAATTCAGTACCGCGCCGCTTGTGGTTTCGAAATCGTCAGACGAGTTCGAAGTTTACGCGGGGACTGCTCGTGGCGGGCTTGTGGTCGTGAGCTCATCGGGAAGTGGAACGATTCTTGCAAATTTGGGGACAAGCGTTGTGGGGCTCGCGCTGGTACCGGGCCAACGGATTGCGTTTACCACCCTGACAGGAGATATCGGCTTTTTGGAGCAAAATGGAAATGTGGTCTGGCGGCAGCCGACCGGTTCGATGATCGCAAAATCGCCGGTGGTCGCTGACCTGGACCAGAATGGAGTGGTGGATGTGGTGGCAGTGACGGAGGACGGGACCCTGTTCGCATTTGACGAAAAGGGAGAGCTGCTCCCGGGGTATCCCCGTCGTAGCGGCGTCAGGCCGACTTCTGAGATGGCGCTCGCTGATGTCGATGGAGACGGCTTCATGAACATCGTATTTGTTTCAGGCCAGAAATTGTATTCCTACGGTCATACCGGTGCGCTGTCAGAGCACTTCCCGGTTCTGTTGTCGCTGAACCAGGAGAGCGAATTGTCCACGACCTCCTCGCCGGCCTTGGTAGACATGAATGATGATGGCGCCGCGGAGATTCTTGTGGGTTCTCCGGAAGGTGGGGTGTTCGCTGTAGATGCTGCCGGGCAGATCTCTGCCGGCTTCCCCCTTTCCACGGGCGCGGCTGTGGGGGCAGCGCCTTTCATCACCGACTTGGAAGGTGACGGTGACCTCGACCTCATCGCGGCCGCGGATGACGGGTTTGTCTATGTTTGGGACCTCGACGTCGCTTTTAAGCCTGAGAATGTCTCCTGGGCCGGTCTTTTCGCTGATGCGGGGCACGCCAGCCACAATCTGAAAGTCCTCACTCCGGCGCAAGCCGGGGAGGCGCTCATGCCATCTAAGTCGGTTTACAATTATCCCAATCCCACCGAGGGCGGTGCGACCACCATTCGCTACACCCTCAACGCGCCGGCGGAGGTACGGATCAAGATTTATGATTTGGCCGGCGATTTTGTCGACGAGCTGTCGGGTACAGGATTTGCGCCGGCGGTGAACGAAGTCGAATGGTCCGTGAATGGGGTGGAGAGCGGTGTTTATCTGGCAAGAGTTGAGGCCAGAAATGAAAGCAACAAGGACGTGGCCATCATCAAGATTGCCGTGGTGAAGTAGCATGACGAACAGAATCGGAAACGGAATCAGGGGAACCTTAAGGAAGAGGAAAATACTATGAGAAAGTACATTGTCGTCGTTTTCGGCCTTCTTTGCTCTTATCTTCCTTGCAGATATGCGAAGGCAGGAGAAAGCGCAAAGCCGAAGTTCAAATTTGGACTCGTGAACCGGCTCACGCTTCGGAAGAGTCACGCCAGGGTTAGCACGGATATCCCCATGGGCTTTTTTATAAATTACGCGTTTTCGCGCAAAGTAACCATGGAGATGGAATATGAGAAGCTCAAAGGGACAGCCTTCCCGCGAGAACAGGCCGGGAGCGAGAATTACGTCGATAAAATGATGCAGCGTAACTGGTCGGCGAGCGTTGCAATCAATTACCATTTGAAGCCCATTCAAGAGAATCTTTCTCCTTTTGTGGGCCTGGGTATCGGCCAGTACTACATCTACGATAGCAAGGACAAAGTGAAATCCGGGGGGAAGCACCTGGGAGAATGCAACTGGGATTACGAGCTGCGGCGGTCCCTGCGTCGTTCGGGCTTCTTCGGGGCCATCGGGTTGCAGTATGTGCCCAGTTGGCGAACGGTCTTCTTCATCCAGACCAAGTGCTCGATTCTGTTCGATCGCGGCATGTTTGTCCCGGCCGGTACGTCCAATTTCACCGACTTCATCAACATTTCCACGGGGCTACGATTTAATCTAAACTGACGGTGTGCATGAGATCGGGTTTGCTCAAAGTCGGCTTTTTGTTTTTCATTTGGTGTTTGGTCTTTTGGGGCATGAGCACCCCTGGGGCCTGGGCCCAACCGGAGAGCTACAACCATCCTGAGCTCCACTGGCAAAGCATCGAGACCGAACACTTCTTCGTGCACTTTCATGACGGCGCCGAGCGCACAGCCAGAGTGGTGGCCAAGATCGCGGAGCAGGTTTACGAACCCGTCACCTCGCTTTATCGCTATAAACCAGGCGGACGAATCCATTTTATCGTCCGCGACCATGACGACTATTCCAACGGCGCCGCGTTCTTTTACGACAACAAAGTAGAAATCTGGGCCACTGCGCTGGATTTTGAACTGCGCGGCACACACAACTGGCTGCGCAACGTGGTGACCCACGAATTCACGCACATGATCCAATTGCAGTCGGCGCGAAAGATTACCCAACGCATTCCGGCGTTTTATTTTCAAGCCATCGGGTACGAGGACGACCGGCGCGAGGATGTCCTTCACGGCGGCCCCAACGTGATCGCATCGTACCCCATCTCGATGACCGTGGTCCCGGGCTGGTTTGCCGAAGGCGTGGCGCAGTATCAGGTGCCCGGTCTCGGGTACGACACCTGGGACTCCCACCGGGACATGATTCTCCGCACCGCCACCTTAGATGGCAAGTTGCTCACCTACGACGAGATGGGGGTGTTCGGCAAAAACAGCCTGGGCAACGAAAAAGTCTACAACCACGGTTACGCGTTCGTGGCCTACCTGGCCGACAGGTACGGGCTGGAAACGCTGCGCCGCGCCACCCAGGCGATGAAGGGCCTGTTCCGCTTTACCCTGGATGGTGCTCTCAAGAAGGCCACGGGGAAAAGCGGCAAGCAACTCTATTCCGAGTGGGTCAGGTACCTCAAGACTCGCTACGCCTACCAGACGCGGGAGATTCTTCCCAATCAAGTCCAGGGCAAGGTGGTTGAAGCCGATGGGCTGGCCAATCTTCATCCGGTGTGGTCCCCGGACGGTTCGAAGATCGCGTATCTCACAAACAAGGGAAACGACTACCTGTCACAGACCCGCCTGGCCATCAGAGATGTTGCGAGCGGCAAAGAAGAGGTCGTGGGCGGTGCGCACTATGCCTTGAGTTGGTCCCCGGA
>CAYQOI010000392.1:0-305 GCA_964419085.1 uncultured Cytophagia bacterium
GGGCCACAACCGCGTGGAGCCGGTTTTTGCCGGGATTTACGGCTTTTCCACTGTCTTTTTGGGGAAGTCAAAGACCGCTGCAGATTTTGCCGAACTGCGCGATCGGAATCTGCGCAGGATTTATATCGGCCTGGAGAGCGGCTCAGACGAGGTGCTGCGCCGGCTGAACAAACCCGCCGATGCGGCCACCGCCGTGGAATTCGTGCACCGCGTGAAGGCAGGCGGCGTCAACGTCGGTGTCATCATTTTGCTAGGCGCAGGCGGGAAAGAACAAGCCGATGCGCACGTTGCCGGCACGGTGGCGG
>CAYQOI010000392.1:315-4041 GCA_964419085.1 uncultured Cytophagia bacterium
CCATGAATCTGGGACCGGGAGATTTGCTCTATTTTTCTCCTCTGGTCTCTCGTTCCAGGCCGGGGACCCGTGCGGACACTCCCCAGGAGGTGATGGGGATGCTGGGTGCCGAAGAACTGGAACAGCAGCGCCGGGAGATGGTAGATGGGATTGGGTTGCCTTCGGGTGCGGAGGCACCGAAGGTAGCAACGTACGACATCGGGGAGTTTATTTACTGATTTCAACGGGAACTTTTTTGACGAAAATGGTGGAGGACGCGCGATTATGATCAGCAAAGAAGAAGCCCTGGAATACCACAGCGGTACACGAGCAGGTAAGATCGAAGTCACCCCGACCAAGCCGTGTGTGACCCAGAAGGATCTGTCCCTGGCCTACACCCCGGGCGTGGCGGAGCCGTGCCGCGAGATTCAGAAGAATCCCGACGACGTGTTCAAATACACCGCCAGGGGGAATCTGGTCGCAGTGGTCAGCAACGGGACTGCGGTTCTGGGCTTAGGGGACATCGGTCCTGCTGCAGGCAAGCCGGTGATGGAAGGAAAGGGCGTCCTTTTCAAGCGCTTTGCCGATATCGATGTTTTCGATATTGAAGTGGATACCCATGACCCGGATGAGTTGATTCGCACCGTGAAGTTGCTGGAGCCCACATTCGGGGGCATCAACCTCGAAGACATCAAGGCGCCGGAGTGTTTTTATATCGAGGAGGAGCTGAAGAAGCAGATGAACATCCCGGTCTTCCACGATGACCAGCACGGTACCGCGATCATTTCCGGCGCGGGTCTATTGAACGCCATTGAGCTTACCGGCAAAAAGATGGAGAAGATCAAGGTCGTGGTGAGCGGTGCAGGTGCGGCCGGGATCGCGTGCGCCAAATTCTACATCGAGCTTGGTGTGCGCAAGGAGAACATCATTCTATGCGACAGCAAGGGAGTGATCTACAAAGGGCGCAAGGAGCGGATGAATCCCTACAAAGAGTTTTTTGCCGCGGAAACCGAGGCCCGCACGCTTGCCGATGCGCTGAAGGGTGCGGACGTGTTTTTTGGTGTCTCGGGTCCAAACCTGGTCACACAGGAGATGGTGCGCTCCATGGCCGATCATCCGGTGATTTTTGCCATGGCCAATCCGGATCCCGAGATTACCTATGAGGAAGCCACCTCTGCGCGCGACGATGTGATTATGGCCACCGGCCGCAGCGACTACCCCAATCAGGTGAACAACGTGCTGGGGTTTCCGTTCATTTTTCGCGGCGCGCTGGACGTCCGCGCCACCGCGATCAACGAGGCGATGAAAGTCGCCGCGGCCCATGCGCTGGCGGACCTGGCGAAGGAGCCGGTGCCGTACACCGTGATGAAGGCCTACCGGCTGGAAGGGCTGGAATTCGGACGCGAATATGTGATTCCCAAGCCGTTCGACCCGCGCGTGCTCATCTGGGAGGCGTCTGCGGTGGCGAAGGCCGCGATGGAAAGCGGGGTCGCCCGCATCGAGATCGATATCGACGAATACAAAGAGAAGCTGGAAGCTCGCCTCGGTCTTTCTCGCAAAGTGATGCGGGTACTCATCAACAAGGCCAAAAAAGAGCCTAAACGGGTGGTCTACCCAGAAGGAGAGCACACCCCCATCCTGAAAGCATGTGAGACCGTGCTCGACGAAGGCCTGGCGCACCCCATTCTGCTGGGAAATCGAGAGGTGATTCTGAGCAAAATCAAAGATTTGCGTCTGAACCTCGACAAGGGAATCGAGATCGTCGATCCCTTGACTTCGAGCCGCTTTGACCAGTATGTGGAGGAGTTCTACAAGTTGCGCCAGCGCCGAGGCGTGACCATCGAAGAGGCGCGACGGCGCATGCGGCTTCCCAATTATTTCGGCGCGATGATGGTGCATATGGGCGACGCAGATGGGTTGGTTTCCGGACTGACACAGGCGTACCCCGAGACGATCCGGCCTGCGCTCCAGATCATCGGCGTGCGGCCCGGTGTGAGCAAGGTCGCCGGTCTTTACATGATGATTTTCAAAGATCGGGTCCTTTTCTTCGCCGATGCCACCGTTAACATCGATCCCACGGCCGAAGACCTTGCGGAAATTGCCCTGCTCTGCGCCAAAGAGGTGCGCCGCTTCGGCGTGGAACCCAGGGTTGCGCTGTTGTCGTTTTCCAACTTCGGGAGCAACAAACATCCCCTATCGGATAAGGTTCGGCTGGCCACCGAGATGGTGCGTCAGAAAGCGCCGGACCTGATCGCGGATGGCGAAATGCAGGCCGACACCGCGGTCGTACCGGAGATCATCGATGAGACGTACCCGTTCAGCGCGCTGAAGGGCAAAGGTGGGGCCAACGTGCTGATCTTCCCCAATCTCGAGGCCGGAAACGTGGCGTACAAACTGATGCAACGTCTCGGCGGGGCAGAGGCGGTAGGCCCGATTCTGATGGGCATGCGCAAGCCGGTTCACGTGCTCCAGATCGGCGATTTCAACGAGGTGGATGTGGTGAACATGACCGCGATTTCGGTGCTGGATGCCCAGGCCGTCACCCGGTCCGGGTCCGAAGGTTAGCAGTGTTCTGAGGTGTGGTCCGGCGCAGCGGTTTTGGCAAGGTGTTAACTCCCTGCACGCGTGCGGCACGCGAATAAATGTTTCCGCGTCGTGTATCACTCGTGCAAACGATATGGGGTGCGTTTCACGGGCTTGTTAGGGGGGCGTGTTTCGAAGCCGGTGGTTACGTGCCCGGAGTGTGTGAACCATAATGAGGGAGGCCTGCCATGAAATTCCTCAACAAATCTGATGTCTGGCCCTTTTTGCTGCTGCTTCTTGCGCTGGCTTTCGGCGTAGCCCAGCTCAGCCATCTGCCGGCCGACATGCCCACGCACTGGAATTGGAAAGGGGAAGTGGATGCGTACACCCCGAAGACCACCCTGGTGTTTACCTTCCCGCTGATTACCGCCGCACTGTATCTGTTTCTTTCGGTCATCCCGCTCATCGACCCGTTGCGAGAGAATTTTGAGCGCTTTCCTCGTGTCTACTACTGGATCAAGGTCTCCATGGTGTTCTTCATGACCCTCGTGTATGTGGGAATGCTGCTGAGCGCCCGCGGCCTGCCCCTGGATGTCGGCGTTCTTTCTCGTCTGCTCGTGGGAGTGGTCATCATGTTCCTGGGGGCGGTGATGGGAAAGATAAAGAAAAACTACTTTGTGGGCATCCGCGTGCCCTGGACCCTGGCCAATGAAGAGGTGTGGGACCGCACGCATAAATTCGGCGGCCAACTTTTTATTCTTGCGGGCGTGGTCTGTGTGGTGGCTGCGTTCTTCGCCAAGGCGTATCTGTGGCTGATGCTGGGCGCTCTGGGGGGAGCACTCATCGCGGTGACGGTTTACTCTTATGTCGTTTTTCAAAAACTAAAAGGACAGCGAGGCGAGAGCTTTCAGCGGGTATGAGCATCGAGCCTCATGCAAACCCGTATGAGCTGCTCCCCCTGCCCCGAACGAGATACAGCCCCTGGGTGACCGCAGGAGGCAGGACTTAAGATTTCGTGGAAATTTTCTTCGACCCATTTGTCGTTTCAAATAAATAGATTCGTTTGGGTGGGGAAAAGTTGAACCATGGAGTGACCGAAATGTACGGCGCTGTTTCCCTTGAGCGACCGAGGCTCCCCTGGCTCACCGAAGGCAACGAGTGCTTAGACCTCAATCAGCTCAACGCGGAACTCTCCGCTCTGGGTTGCGCGCTGATGCGCTATGT
>CAYQOI010000393.1:0-4040 GCA_964419085.1 uncultured Cytophagia bacterium
AACGCTTCGCTGTGCAGGGCCAGCCGGAACGCTTCGCTCTGCAAGGCCGACCGGAAGGCTTCGCTGCGCAGGGCTTCCCGGAACGATTCGCTGGTCAGCAATTTCTGAACCTTGTCGCTCTGAAGCAGGTTTTGGACTTCGGTGTCACCCAACACGATATCCTTTTCGCTCATCTGCGCGGTGCGGTACTTCTGCGCCTTCTCAACCCCACCGATGGTTCCCGCCGTTTTTTCGCTCATCGGGGGAAAACCCTCGATGGCGAAGAAAACGATCAAGATGGCCGCCAGCAGCGCGCCGCCGAGCAAAACTTTGGCTTTGCGGCTGGCAAACAGGGTCCTGGATTCCTCGCCCATGGTAGACCTCCTGTTAAAATGATTAAAGAACCTCGTTGATTCTATCCAAAGTACCGCTTAAGCCGTAAAAAGTTGGTGCAGGTTGCATCTTATTTGAAGATTCTCATCGTGAAACCGGCGCGATTTCCACGCCCTTTTCAAAGAGCAACCTCTCGTCACGTATCGTGAACCGCAATGCGGCAGCCTCCGAAGACAAACGGGAAAATCTGAGCTCATCGTTCCCGCGGGCTTGCTGCGTGAAGGTCACGTGACCTGGATTCGACATTATCGCCATGCCGGCCACGTTTTGCGTCTCGAAGCCAGCGAACACCAATTTCTGCTCGTCATAATCCAGGGCCACGGTCACACGGCGGTCGGTCGCCAGGTCAACAGCTACACGGACCTCCGCCGCGGATGCCCGCACGACGATGGTCCCGGAAACGCCCTCGGCCGCGACGTCTAATTTCGCGGCAAGCTGCGGCGTCCGTCCCGATTGTGGGGGCAGCACCGTCCCGGTGAGTTCCGAGGTGTCCACAAACACACGTTGCAGCAGATCGTCAAGTGCCACGGAATAGAGCAGGATGCCTACCATTAGACCGGCGACAAACGCGAAAGCATAGCGAGGCACACGTGGCGCCCGTATGGCCGATGCGAGCCATTGCAGCAACCTGGCCTCTGTGTGAGGGGATTTGCTTTGGGCACGCACGGCATTTAAAATGTTTTTTTTCAGGTTGGCGGGTGGGGGGACCGGTTCGATCTTTTGCAACGCTTCCGCGAGCCGAACATGCTCTTCAAAGAATTCACGTGCCTCCACGTGTGTCTCGAGATACGTCCGGAGCCTGGCCGACGCCCTGGGCGTGTTCACGCCATCTATTTCTTTGTTGATCAACTGGATGATCCGGGGCTCAATCATGGGCCGTAACGCCTTTTGTTGATAGGATTTCTTTGAGCATTTGTCTGGCGCGGAACAATCGTGCCTTTACCTTCCTCTCCGGGAGATCGAGAATGTAGGCGATCTCCCGATATGAGAGTTCTTCGAAGTGGCGCAGGATGATCAAGACCCGGTACTCGGGCGCGAGTCGCAGCAACGCGCCCTGTATCCGCTCCTCCAACTCCTTATGCACATACTGTTCATGGGGGCCCTTGCGCGGCGATTGGGTGGCCACATCCAAAATTGTTGTTTTCCTGGCGCGGCTAAGGAAATTGATAGACTCGTTGACGACCATTCGATATATCCAACTAAAAAATTTGTACTTATGCTTATACTGAGCCAGGTTCTGGTACGCTTTGACAAATACGGTCTGAGTCACATCCTCCGCATCCTCATAATTGCCCACTATTCTGAACGCGGCGTTGAAGATGGGACGTTGATAGCGTTCCACGAGTTGACCGAAAGCGTCGAGATCGCCTCGCAAACATGCGCGCACAAGCCATTTGTCATCACGCGTTTCTGTCATAAATACAGTCGAGCGCGACAAAAGTTGGTGAAAATCGGTATTCCTTAGAAAGAATTAAGAAGTCGAAGAGCTCTTTGTTCGACTCTAACCTGAATAGACAAGATGCGATGTCCCGGACGTTCAAGTCTGCGCTACTGCGCGAGCGGAAATGAGGATTCGTAGGAGGCATTCACCATCTTCGTTCGTCGGTGGAATCGCTGAACGTCCGTTATTACAATATAGCCGCTGGCAAAGAAAAAGTCAACGGCATCGCTGCTTTTCACTCGATTTCGAAGACGGTGTCGAAGCCGGCATATCGGAAGACATCCCGAATGTATTCGTTGAGATTTTTCAGCTTCAAGCTGTCTCCAGATTCGTTCAGCCGCTTTTGAGTCGCAAGCAGCACACTCAAACCCGCGCTGGAAATGTATTCCAGATCTCGGAAGTCCACCACTCGGGAGTCTGTCACCCCGCTGAAAAACTGCTCGGCCTTCTCTGCCTGCGACGCGTCACACCGGCCGGAGAGCAGAATCTCACCGCGTTCGCTCATTCTGATGTCAAACATGTCATTTCTCCAGGCGTTTTGTCAGCGTGATTTTGCTTGTGCGATCTTTGTATTCGTATTTGATTTCGTCCGCCATCTGTTGCACCAGGTGTAGACCCAGCCCGCCCACCTTGCGTTGTGCCAGAGCCTGACGAACGTTCACGTCTCGCTTCTGGGTGACGTCGAACGGCTCCACATCAAAATCGGTCAGCGTGACCACGACCTTGTCGCCATCACGCCGCAACTGAATCAGGATTTCATTGGTGTTTCCCGGATTGTATTTCACCATGTTGGTAAAGAGTTCTTCCGTCACAAAGTCGATGAACCCCAGGGTTGCCTTCCCGATACCATTCCGTTTCGCAAACTCGCTGTTGAAAGCGAAAATGTTTTCCAACGCGTCGATATTTCTGCCAAATGTCCGTTGCATTGCCGTTCAAGCGCCTCGGGCCGCGCAAGCGTGCGCAATTTCATGTACGCAGATTGGGGTTTGTCGGAAACTTGTGCGAAGGAATATTACCATGCCGCGGTAGGCGATTTTGGAGATCACTCCTGGCGAAATTTCATACCGGTGACCACCCGGTAGCAGTTTACCTTGAGGACTTCCTTTGTAACAGCAGCCTGGTCAAAGTCTCGGGCTAACAGAACTTGCCACTCGTGCAGTTCAGAAAACGTGTGCCGAACCTTTTCCGTCAAGCGTTCAAAGAGCCCGCTCTGCTCGTAGCGCTCGACGTCCTCACGGCTATCCCATATCGTGATGGAATAAATCTCCTTCTCCGCCGCGTCACCTTCTGCCAAGAATGCTTGCCGGCACCCTTTCACCGCCTGGATGGCGGGGAGGATCTCTTGAGCGTACAGTTCCCTGAATTCGTGCATTTTGTCTGGCAGAATCTTGACCGAAACGATACGGGTGCACGTCTCTCGTGACGGAGCGGTATCACAAAGATCTTTAGACGTCTGGAGCACCACGGGCAATGACTTCACTACAGGTTCCTCGTGTACGGCTTCGTAATCGAGGGTGTAATCTTCTGAAAGCTGGACCTTCCATTCCACAGAATCGGCGAGATAGACCCTGGCCTCCCGCAACAATTCCTGGTGCAAACGACTCTTTTCGTAGCTCTTGAGATGCTCTTGACTTGCCCACAGTGTCAGCGAGATCACGGTATCTTCTTGTTCCCCGTGGATTAGCGTGGCGCACAAACAACCCGGCACTTTTCGCAGTTTCGGGATGCTTTTTCGGTTATACAGGTCTTGCACCGCGGCCAAACTTCCAGGCTTGATCCGTGTTTGCACGATCCGTACATACATGACAACCTCGACTACAAGTGAACGACCCCGCGCCCGGCATCGAGCGCAACAAAAAAAGTGACCGCGGAGATTAGCGAGTCTCGAGGTTCGTGTGCGACGTCAGGTTGCGCTTCAGCTTACCACAAAACGGTTGGATACGAATCGCGAGCCTTAACAGCACCCAGCGGATCCAGAAGTCCAGACTACGTGAAAACTCAAATCAAGCAGTCACTGTCATTGTCGAGAACCGTTGCAATCACACATTTCACACAGTCTGCATGTTGGGCTACAAAAAATATATCGAATAATCACACGGGATGCAACCAAAATGCAGCAAGCCTATGATTTTTCTTTGGCCACGGCTGTTCGGACTTCTTTCCTCGCCGCGGAACGCCGACGCTCAGTTTTGTCGCCGGTGCGTGTGTTTCCTCCAGCCCGGAGAAG
>CAYQOI010000394.1:0-4037 GCA_964419085.1 uncultured Cytophagia bacterium
AGAGCAGCAAGGAGTACCGCCAGAAAGAAGACGCGCAGGGCAAGTGGTGTAGTTCTCATTCTCTTCCTCCTCAAAATGGTTGGAATGTTGCGTGTGTTTTGAATGATGCAGAAAAAAGGCCCAGAATTGGCTCACGAGCCAAGAATTCTCTCGCTCGCTCCAGGCAAAATCGCGGCTCATCGCCAGAAAACAACGACGGTGATGGACCCTCCGGGGGAGACCACACATCCCGGAAGCCCTGCATCCTTTCACGTTCCTGGCACCTGTTTGTTCCTTACGAACCCATCCACCCGTCTCTGCGCTGAAAAACGTGAGCCTGGAGCGCAAAAAAAATGGTACCAAACCGCGTGGACTGAGGCCACCACTCTAACTACAACGCGGGCTACGGGAATAATCCCTTGCGCCAGGAATATTTTATTAAGATATTTGAACGCGATGTCATTTCATGGGCTGTCCTACCACGGAGAGCGTTTGCAGGAACCGTCTTTGCCTTTCAGGAAACGCCGAATTGCATTTTCAATCGGGCAAGTGAGAAAACATCGAAAAATCTTGGACCACTAAACGCGGGGAGAAAAATGTATCCAAAAACGACCTTTTCCATTCTGGTCACCTTCCTGGCCGTTCTGACCCTGAGCTGTTCAGATGACGACAACGGAGGCGGCAGGAGCGGTATCGAGCTGCTGGCCAAGCTGGACCTGCGGGGCCCCACCACCGACGTATGGGGGTACGTCGACGCGAACACCGGAAAGGAGTACGCCCTGGTGGGTTTCGGCAATTTCAACGATCCCCCCAACAGCGGCTTCCACATCGTGGATGTAAGCGATGCCAAAAACCCCGTTCTGGTAGCAACGGTCAACTCCGTACCCGGCTTCGACGTGAAAACCTGGGACCATTATGCCTACGGCGTCAATGGCCGCGATGACGGCCTCGGCGGCGTGGTGGACCTCACCGACCCGGCCGCACCGGCGGTGGTGGGCTCGTTTCCCTCGGGGCACAACATGTTCATCGCGGACAACGGCTATATGTACCTGGAAACCGGAAACGTGCAACTGCGCATCTTCAACCTGAATCCGGATCCCACCGCGCCCGTACAGGTGTGGCGAGGCGGCAACAGCGACGGTCACGACGCCACGGTAGTCGGCAACACGCTGTACGATTTCGGTGGGTTTGGGGCTACGAATATCTACGATGTTTCCGACCCCACTGACCCCAAACTGAAGGGCTCCATCGATGCGCCGTTCGTGAGCTTTCATCACAGCGGCTGGCCCACAGAAGACGGAAACTTTCTGTTTATCTGCAACGAACTCTCCCAACACCCCGATCCGGACATCACGGTGTGGGACATTCGCGATCCGGCAAAGCCGCAACTGGTCGGTGAATTCAAAGACGCAGATGCCAACGTGCACAACTTGTTCGTCATCGGCAATTTTGCCTACACCTCTTATTACGCCGCCGGCTTTCGCGTTTTCGACGTCTCCGACCCCGCCCAGATCAAACTGGTGGATGAATTCGACACCTCGCCGGGCGTGGACCAGGGAACGACGTTCCAGGGCGCATTCGGCGTCTACCCCCTGGCGCCGTCAGGCCACATCTATGTGAGCGACGTCACCGACGGGCTGCTGGTCTTTTCGTTCACCCCTCCGGCCGGAGGCACCTCAGCGGGCATTGTCGCGCCATGAGATGTCCGCCGCGCGTGAATAATTTGTAACCCGCGGTTTATTCGCTTGAATCCCTCCCTGGTTTTCCCTATTTTTGTTTGTCGCAGAACTCCGGGAACCGTTCCCGGGCGTAGACTCGACAGGCTAATGGGACAAACGTAGCAGGAGTGGGTTGGTGAATGGATCCGGTCTTTAAACAACTTTCGGACATCCTCGCGCAGCGCATCATGGTCCTCGACGGCGCGATGGGAACCATGATTCAGGGCTACAAGCTCGCCGAAGAGGACTTTCGTGGAGAACGGTTCAAAGAGCATCCCCACCCACTGCGCGGGGACAACGACCTGTTGTGCCTCACCCAGCCTGAGATTATCAAAGAGATTCACCGCTCGTTTCTTGCCGCGGGCGCGGATATCATCGAGACCAACAGCTTCAACGGCACCGCGATCTCACAGGCGGACTACCAACTCCAGGACCTGGTGTACGACATCAACCTCGCCGCGGCCAGACTCGCAAAGGAGGTTGCGGCTGAGTTCACCGCACGTGAGCCGGACAAACCGCGCTTTGTCGCAGGCTCTCTGGGACCTACGAATAAGACGCTCTCCATGTCGCCGGACGTCAACAATCCCGGCTTCCGCGCCGTGACGTTCGACGAGATGGCTTCGGCCTACGCGGAGCAGGTGAAGGGCCTCGTCGATGGCGGCGTGGACATCTTGCTGGTGGAAACGGTTTTCGACACCCTCAACGCCAAGGCCGCGCTGTTCGCCATTCAGCAATATTTCGCCGAAAGCGGGCGAACCCTGCCGGTCATGGTCTCCGGCACCATCGTGGATGCCAGCGGCCGGACGCTCTCCGGCCAAACGACCGAGGCGTTTTGGATCTCCATTTCCCACACCGAGAACCTGCTCAGCGTCGGTCTCAACTGTGCTTTGGGTTCGAAACAGATGCGGCCGTTCATCGAGGCGCTTTCGCAGGTGGTCACCTGCAATGTGAGCCTTTATCCCAACGCCGGTCTGCCCAACGAATTCGGCGGGTACGATGAGACGCCCGAGTTCATGGCGGAACAATTCGAAGACTACGCCGGCAGCGGCTTCGTGAACCTTGTGGGCGGGTGCTGCGGCACCACGCCGGAACACATCAAGGCCATCGCGGAGGTGGCGGCGCACCACAAACCCAGGATTCCGGCCCGGCCCAAACCGTACCTCCAGCTCAGCGGACTGGAACCGCTGGTGGTGCGGCCGGATACCAATTTCGTCAATATCGGTGAGCGCACCAACGTCGCAGGGTCGCGCAAGTTCGCCCGCCTCATCCTGGAGGGCAACTTTGAGGAGGCCCTGTCCGTGGCGCGGCAACAGGTAGAGAACGGCGCGCAGCTTATCGACGTGAACATGGATGAGGGGATGCTGGACTCCGAGGCCGCGATGGTCAAGTTTCTGAACCTGCTGAGCGTGGAGCCGGACATCGCGCGCGTGCCGGTGATGATCGACTCGTCAAAATGGTCGGTCATCGAAGCCGGATTGAAATGCCTGCAGGGCAAAGGTGTAGTCAATTCCATCAGCTTGAAGGAGGGGGAAGACTCCTTCAAGGAACACGCCCGCAAGGTCAGGGCGTACGGCGCGGCGGTCATCGTGATGGCCTTTGATGAAAAAGGCCAGGCCACGACCTTTGAGCGCAAAATCGAAATCTGCAAACGCGCGTACGACATTCTCACCAGGGAGGTCGGATTTCCGCCTCAGGACATTATTTTCGATCCCAACATTCTCACGGTGGCCACCGGCATCGAAGAACACAACAACTACGCGGTGGACTTTATCCGCGCCACCAAATGGATCAAGGAGAATCTACCCCTGGCCAAAGTCAGCGGCGGGGTCAGTAACATCTCGTTTTCCTTCCGTGGAAACAACCCGGTGCGGGAGGCCATGCACTCGGCGTTCCTCTACCACGCGATCCAGGCGGGCATGGACATGGGCATCGTCAATGCCGGGCAGTTGGAGGTTTACGAGGAGATCCCCAAAGACCTACTCGAGCTCGTGGAAGACGTGCTGTTCAACCGCCGGCCGGACGCGACAGAACGGTTGGTGGCCTTTGCCGAAAAGGTCAAGACCGAAGGGAAGGTGGAGGCCGAACCGGATGCCTGGCGCCAGGCCAGCGTCGAGGAGCGCCTGAAACATGCGCTGGTGAAAGGCGTGGTGGATTACATCGAACAGGACATCGAAGAGGCGCGCCAGAAGTACCCCTCTCCGCTCGCGGTGATCGAAGGTCCGCTTATGGATGGGATGAATGTGGTGGGCGACCTGTTCGGTTCGGGTAAGATGTTTTTACCGCAAGTGGTGAAAAGCGCGCGGGTGATGAAAAAGGCGGTCGCGTACCTGGTCCCTTTTA
>CAYQOI010000395.1:0-4036 GCA_964419085.1 uncultured Cytophagia bacterium
CCGGAACCCATAAACCGTGATCGAGACCGGTACGATCTTCGATCCGCTCCCTTCGACTCCGCTCCTTTGGGCTCCCGCTCCCTTCGACTCCGCTCAGGGAGCGGGATCTACCGGTCGTTGAGCGGAGTCGAAACGACCGGCGGAAAGCAGAGAGATTCGCGCTACCGCCGCTCGTGGGTGCCCAGATAAACCACGCCTTCCTCTGCGCCGTTGCGGGCATACTTCTGCAGCGAGAACTTGATCGCACTGAACGCGAGTTGGTCCCACGGGATCGCGTCGCGGGTAAAGAGCTTGACTTCCAGGCTCTCCTTGCCGGGCTTGAAATCCAGACTCTGCAGGTCCGCCAGAAAGGTGAGATAAACCTGCCCGAAAGCCGGCAGACTGTAGACCGAAAACAGCCGGACGATCTTGACCTGCGCGTTGGCTTCTTCCAGCGTTTCTCGCAGCGCGCCTTCTTCGACGGTCTCCCCGTTTTCCATAAAGCCGGCCGGCAGCGTCCACAAGCCGTAGCGGGGCTCGATGGCCCGTTTGCACAGCAGCACCTGGTCTTCCCAGCGCGCCAAACAGCCCACGATCATTCTGGGATTCTGGTAGTGGATTGCCCCACAATGTTCACAGTGGTAGCGGGGCCGGTCGTCGTCGGGTACGGCGCCGAAGGAGATCTTGTGGCCACAGTTGCTGCAAAAATTCATCGACTCTCGTCCAAAGCTGTTTCCCATTAATTTTAGCAAAAACCCGCCTAAAAATCAAGCGGCAACAAAAAAGGCCACCTTTAGCGGTGGCCTGAAATTCGGTTTCAGTAAAGAGAGTTTAACGGTCCACTGCGGCGGGCTCCACTTCCGCGGAGCCTGATTTGATAAGATAGAGTGCGGTGAGTTTTTTGAAGTACGTGCGCATGTCGTCAAACAGGGTGTACGCCCACGGCACAGCGATCAACGACAGCAGCGTCGAGGTCAGGAGGCCGCCGATTATGGTCCGCCCCATGGGCGCGTAGGGGATGCCGATCATCGCGGCGTTGCCCACCGCCATGGGCAGGAGGCCGCCGATGGTGGTGAACGCGGTCATGAGAATCGGCCGGAAGCGCTGCTTGCCCGCCTCCATGATCGCGTCGTAGCGGCTCCAGCCCTCATTGCGCAAACGATTGATGAGATCGATGAGCACGATGGCGTTGTTCACCACCACGCCCACCAGGATGACGAAGCCGATCTGGCTCATCATGTCGATGGGGGTCCCGGTGAGGTACATCAACCAGAACGCGCCGAAAAAGGAGAACGGGATCGCGAGGATCACCGACAGCGGCAGAACAAACGATTCGAACAGGAATCCCATGAGCAGGAAAACGAACGTGATGGACAAGACCATCGCAAACTTCATGCTCTGATTGCTTTCCTGCATGTTTCGAAACCCCATGCCCTTGGTCCAGGAGTAGCCATAAGGCATCTGGAACCCCTTCATCGCCTCGTCTACTTTGCGATAAAGTCCGGCGGTGTTGTCGGATGTGGTGTTGGCCTTGACGGTGAGGTACGTCTTGCCGTTTTCTCTACGGATGTCTCCGATCCCCCGCTTGACCGAGAAGGTGGCCAGCGCATCCAGAGGAATCTCCTTTCCCGAGGCGGAAAAGAACGTCAGGTTCTTCAACTGCGACAGGTTGCGGCGGTCTTCTTCGCGCAATTGAATGCGCACGTCGATTTCCTTCTCGTCGGTGTGGTACTTGGGGAGTGGAAATCCTCGCAGCGCATACTGCACCGTGCCGGTGATGGTCGTGGGGGAAATGCCGTATTTTTTCGCCTGCTCGCGTTTGATATGGAGCTCGATCTCTTCCTTTCCCTTTTCCCGGTCGGTCTCGATGCTGATGATCTCCGGAATTGTCCGCAGTCTGCGCTCCACCTCCTTGGCCAGGGCCACCAGCGTGTTGGTGTCGTCGCCGTACAGGCTCACCGCCAGAGAGGCGTCCTGGCTCCCTCCTTGCTGGCGCCAGTTCGTGCGCACGGCCACGCCTGGAAATTTCGGCAGCCGCTTCTTCACATCCGCGATCACCTCTTCCCGAGACAGGGTTCCCTGTTTGCCAAAGCCGAGAGTCTTTGCCAGGCCTTCGTAGGCTACGTCATACCAGTCTTTTCTCTCCGCAGGTTTCAAAAAGACCTGAATGTTGCCCCAGTTATTGCTGTGGCGTGCGAGAATCGTGCGCAGACCATAGACATCCGCCTTCGCCCGGATGGTATCGGAGACGGCCTGGAAGAGCTTTTCTGCATCCTCCATCGTGTAGTTGTCCGGCATCTCGAAAATGAGTCTGAAATCGTTGATGTTGCCCTGCATGTCCGTCTTGTACTTGGCGTGCGAGGCGGCAAATTGCATCGACATCATGGCGAAGAGCAGGATGACGAACATTTCGGTCCGGTGGGTGACGGCCCAGGCCAGGCTCCTCTGATAGAGCTGGTTGCTTTTGAGGATGACTTTGGGCTCCTTCACCTCTCGGTTGCTGGTCACGCGGGTGGCCGCCAGAGGGATAAAGACCATTGCAACCACCAAGGATGCAACCAGGGCAACGATTACGGGCAGCCCAATGCGGAGCATGTAAAAACGAAACCCCAACTCGTCGTTCATCAGAATCAAGGGCAGAAAAACCACCACCGTGGTCATGGTCGCCAGGGTCACGGCCAGGGCGACCTCGCTGGCGCCAAACAGCGCGGCCTTGCGATCGGATTCCCCTTCCGCGCGCTTGCGGTAGATATTCTCCAGCACAACGATGGAGTTGTCCACTACCATGCCCACCGAGATCATCAGGCCCATCATGGTGATGAGATTGAGCGTCCAGCCGATGAAGTACATCACGGTCAGGGTGATGAGAATGGAGAGCGGAATGGCCAGGTTCACGATCATGGTCATGCGGAATCTTCTGAGGAAGAAATACAGGACGATGAAGGCGAACAGACCTCCCCACAGTCCGGTGCGCTCCAAGTTTTCTACCGAATCCATAATGTACTCACCCTGGTTGAACAGGATGTCTATCTTGAAGCCTGCGAGCTTGGGGTCCTGTTTGAACTCCTGTTCAAACGCCTCGTTGATGCGATCGCACAAGTCCACGGTGTTGGCCACCGATTCCTTGTAGATGCCCAGGGTGATGGCTTTCTGGTCATCGATTTTCATGCTCCATTTGGTTTCAGGCACCGCATATTTGACCTCGGCGATATCCTTGAGGCGCAAATTGGTCCCGCGAATGGGCAGATTTTTCACCTCATCCAGGGTACGAAATTTTCCCAGCGAGCGAACGAAGATTTTGCGCTGTCCCTCTTTGACGTATCCGCTGGAGAGGGAAAAATTGTCCCGACGCAGATTCTGGATCACGTCATATAAGTTGACCTTGTAGCTCCGCACCAGGTCTTGATTGATGTAGACCAGAACCGATTTTTCTTCGGTGCCCCAAACATCGACTTTTGCGACACCGTCGATGCGCTCGAGAGGCTTCTTGAGGTGCTGTTCCACCAGCAGGTACGGGTCATCGTGCGGCGTGACCTCGCTCAAAGCAACCCACATGATGGGATCATCGCTGTCACTCCACTTCCGCAAAAACATGCGCTCGATGTCCTCCGGAAGCTCGGCTTTGACCCGGTCCATGCGATCGCGCAGCTGTGCATAGGCCACATCCATATCCGTGCCCTGGGCAAATTCGATGAAAGTCCAGCAGCCGTTGCCGCTGCTGCTGCTGGTCACGCGGCGCACGCCGCTGATGGTTTGAATCTGCTCCTCGATGGGTTTGGCGATCTGCTCTTCCACTTCCTGGGGGTTGGAGTTTGGGTAGGGAGTCCAGACGCCCAAAAACGGAGGCGAAAAGCCGGCCGGCATCAGTTCCACCGCGATCTGGGTAAACGCGATGTAGCCCACCACCAGCATCGCGATAAGACTCATGATGACGGTGACCGGCCGATTGATGGCAAAACGTGGAAGCAAGCTGTTTTTGGAGCGGACCATGTGTGACCTCACGTAGTCTGAATTGTTCCCAGATTAAGACGGATATTTGAACCTCGTTGTGATGTCA
>CAYQOI010000396.1:0-4018 GCA_964419085.1 uncultured Cytophagia bacterium
CCGAGGCGGTGATGGAAGCGGCCGGCGAGGCATTTGGGGAGGCGATTCATATTTAGCGGCTGCGTTTTGGAACAGGCGCGAGGAGCGGATGTCGGACCTTTATTTCAGCGTGAATTTCGTATGATGCAATGCAAGGAGGTCAAATTCAGTGGTCATGCCGTCCGGCGGTTGTTTGAGAGAAAACTCACTAGGCAGGCAGTCACGGAAGTGCTGCAAAACGGAGAAGTAATCGACGAGTATCCTGATGATTCACCCTACCCGAGTTATCTGATTCTGGGTTTTCATTCTGGTAGAGCATTGCACGTGGTTGCATCGTTTGACGAACGAACCCAGGTATGTTACATTATTACCGCCTATGAACCGGACCCAAAGCAGTGGGGTAAGGATTTCAAAACAAGGAGAAAGCCATGAAGTGTGTCATCTGCAAACGAGGGTCCACATCCCCAGGGAAAGTGACCGTCACGCTGCAGAGGACGGATACTACGGTCATTTTTAAGAACGTACCGGCCGATGTTTGTGATAATTGTGGCGAGTATTACCTTTCTGAAGAGGTCACTGACAAATTGTTGAGTCGTGCCGAATCAGCGGTGAAGAATGGCGCTGAAGTTGAGATTTTGCGGTTTGCTGCATGATGAAACCAGGCATTCTGATCAAAACCGGACTCTTGGACTACCAGAAGGCGTGGGACTTGCAGCGACTGCTGCACGGTGAGCGCGTCGCGGGTCACATTCCCGACACGCTTGTTCTCACCGAACATCCGCACACCTACACCCTGGGAAAGACCGGGCACGAAGAACATCTCATCGCGGACGAGGTTCGCCTCAACGCAGAGGGGATCGCGGTGTACCGCATAGACCGCGGGGGAGACATCACCTACCACGGCCCGGGACAGGTGGTGGGCTACCCGATTCTGGACCTGCACGACCACTATCTCGATGTTCATCGCTTCCTGCGAGATATCGAACAAGTCTTGATCGAGATGCTGGCGGAATTTGGCCTGGAAGGGGGGCGCGAGCCCGGCCTCACCGGTGTCTGGGTGAAGGGCGCGAAAGTGGCGGCCATCGGGATCAAGGTGAGCCGCTGGGTCACCATGCACGGCTTTGCGCTGAACGTGAACACCGACCTGCGTTATTTCGGCAACATCGTCCCGTGCGGCATCACCAACAGACCGGTGACCTCCATGCAACAGTTGCTGGGCCAGGAAGTGGATGTGGAACGAGTGCGGTCCGAGATCGGCACCGGCTTTTCCGGCGTTTTCGAGCTCGACCTGGAAGAGGTCACGCTGGATGAGCTGCGCGCGGATTTGCCAAAAATCGACGAAATACTGCGGTTTAGCTATGCTTAGTCGGGCGTAAAACATGGCCAGGCTGCACGAACATAAAGGAAAGGCACTCCTCAGAGAATTCAAGGTCCCGACCCCGCGAGGCGTGGTGGCCTCTTCGCCGGAGGCGGTGCAGGACGCGGCCCGGGAAATCGGCAAGCCGGTGGTGATCAAAGCCCAGGTGTGGGCCACCAAACGGGCCAGCCTTGGCGGCATTCAATTTGCCGAGACACCGGAGGAAGCGCGGACGGCCGCCGAGAAAATCTTCGCGCTGCGCTTGAACGACTTTCAGGTGGCCGAGGTGCTGGTGGAAGAACAGATCTCGATCCGGCAGGAATTCTACACCGGCATCATCATCGACGACGCGGCGCAGTGCCCGGTGATCATCTTCAGTTCTGTGGGCGGCACCGGCATCGAAGAAATCGCGGCCGCGCATCCGGAAAAGGTCGCAAAGGCCCACATCGATGTGGTGGAGGGCTTCAAGGATTTTCAGGCCCGCAACCTCGTCCGCGCCACCGGCATCACGGGGCGCTTGCAGATGCAGCTTGCGGACGTGCTGGTGAAGCTCTGGCGCGTGGCCAGGACCTACGAGGCCCGTTCCGCGGAAATCAATCCGCTGGTGCTGACCGATGAGAACCAGGTGGTCGCGGCGGACTGTCGCATCGCGGTGGATGATTACGCGGTCTTTCGTCACCCGGAGCTGGAGATCGATATCGCCCGGGAGCTCAGCCGGCCGCCCACCGAGCTGGACCGCATCGCGTACGAAGTGGAGAAGAGCGACTACCGGGGGACGTTTTACTTCATCCAAATGGCCGAGGGCTTTCGCAAGGGCGAAGGGTACATCGGCTTCCACGGCGCGGGGGGCGGCGGCTCGATGATGTCCATGGACGCGGTGGTGGAGCAGGGCTTCAAGCTGGCCAATTTTACCGACACCAGCGGCAACCCACCGGCTTCCAAAGTCTACCGTGCCGCAAAGATCATCCTGTCGCAAAAGAACATCGATGCCTATTTCGGGTCGGGTTCCGGCGTGGCCAGCCAGGAGCAGTTTCACTCGGCGCGCGGACTGGTAAAGGCGTTTCGGGAAGAGAACCTCGCCATCCCTGCGGTCATCCGTCTCGGCGGCAATGGGGAGGACAAGGCGGTAGAGATTCTGGAGATGTACACACGAGACCTTCCCGCGCCGGTGGAAGGGTACAAAAAAGACGACACGGCGAAGTTCTGTGCGCAAAGGCTGCGCGAGCTGGTGGACGAGTACCGGCCGCCGGCGGAAATGCCGGACGCAGAGCGCAAACCCACCGCGCGGCAACCCTACTCGTTCGAGACGCTGACCGGCACCATCACCTACGACCACGCGCGGTGTCTGGAGTGCGAGAGCAAGGTCTGCGTGGAAACCTGTGTGCCGCAGATTCTGAAGCTGGAAGATGACGTTCCGGTCCTCGCGATCACCCGGGAAGAGGCCAAAGCCGGAAAATGCATCGAGTGTCTGGCCTGCGAGATCGAGTGCTACTTTCATGGCAACAAGGGTGGGGTTGTGGAGCTGCCCATCCCGGGATTGGACGAATATCGTAAAGGATTGAGCTGATGGCGATTCTCGTGGACGAAAACTCCCGAGTTTTGGTGCAGGGCATCACCGGACGCGAGGGGATGGCCCGCACCAAGCTGATGATGGAATACGGCACCACCGTCGTCGCGGGCGTGACGCCCGGAAAGGGGGGACAGGATGTGCTGGGTGTACCCGTTTTCGACACCGTCCGGGAAGCCAAAGAACAGCACGCGGAGCTCAACACCTCGGTGATCTTCGTGCCTGCGCCGTTGGTGAAAAACGCGGCCTTAGAAGCCATCGACGCCGGCATCAAATTTCTGGTCCTCGTGCCGGACCGGGTGCCCATTTACGACGTGCTGGAGATCGTTCGTGCCGCACGCCTGAACGGCGCGGAGTTTGTGGGACCCAACACGCTGGGACTGCTCAGCGTAAATCGGGCCGTCCTGGGCATGATGGGGGGACGGGCTGAGACTGCGCGCTCGTGGTTCAAGAAGGGCCACGTCGGGGTAACCTCCCGGAGCGGCGGCATCACCTCTTCCATCGCGTACTACCTGAGCAAAAACGGTATCGGGCTGAGCACCATCGTGCACGTGGGGGGAGACGTGATCGTGGGCCTGCCGCATCCGGAGATCGTCAAGCGGTTTCAGGACGACGCCGAGACGAAGGCGGTGGTGATGTTCGGCGAAATCGGATCGTCTCAGGAAGAGCGGGTGGCCGATCTCATCGAGCGCGGGGAGTTTACCAAGCCGCTCATCGCGTTTATCGGCGGCGCGGCGGCAAAATCGGGAACGAGGTTTTCGCATGCAGGGGCCATCGTGGAAGGGAATCGCGGCACGCACGAGAGCAAGGTCCGGCGGCTGCGGGAAGTGGGCGCGCACGTGGTTGAGCATTTTGATGATATTCCTCGGGTTACCAAAGAGGTGCTTGAATCTTTAAACTGAGAGAGAAGCAATGAGCGAAACGTGGAAAACCGCGATCACGGAGATCAAGCCTAACGAGGTTCGGTTGCGCGGGTACCGTTTGGACGAGTTGATGGGCAACATCTCGTTTGGGCAGGCCATTTATCTGGCGCTTAAAGGTGAGCTGCCCACGGAGAACTTGGGCAAAATGATCGATGCCATTCTGGTGTCCTCCATCGACCACGGGGTCACACC
>CAYQOI010000397.1:0-3696 GCA_964419085.1 uncultured Cytophagia bacterium
ACGCTGGTGGGGCTCATCAACATCGTCATCCGCCGCATCACCGACCCAAAGGCAAAAATGGTCACCAGCGTGGCGGACTGGGTGGTCATCGGGGCGCTGATCTTTCAGGTAGGCAGCGGGCTCTACACCGCGATCTTCAACAGTTGGGGAAGCTCCTGGTTCGCGGCCTCGCTGTCGCCCTACCTCTGGTCCATCGTGAAATTCAATCCGGAGATCGCGTATGTGGCCGCGCTTCCGGTCATCGTAAAACTGCACATCATCGGCGCTTACGCGATCATTTTGCTCTTCCCGTTTACCCGTCTGGTGCACATCCTGGTGGTGCCCAATCCGTACTTGTGGCGCAAACCGCAGCTTGTGCGCTGGTACTGGGACCGAAAAAAAATCCGAACCCCTGAATTTGAGGTCAAACGTTAAACGCGAGGCGAGCATGAGTACAACAAACGCATCCACGAAGCTGGTCGGCCATCCCAACAACGGGCTGTTCGGCGCGACCATCGGGTTTTTCATCGGCTTTGCTGCGGTGTCCCTGTTCGGTCCCACCGCCAAGCTGCTGAACAAAACCATTCTGATGACGTCGGTGCAATTGGGACTGCTGGTGGCCATGCCCAATCTGTCGGGATCACTGCTGCGCATCCCGTTCGGCGCCTGGGTGGACACCACCGGCGGGCGCAAGCCGTTCTTGATTCTGCTGGTTCTCTCCGCGGTGGGTATGGCGGGCCTGTCGTCGCTGTTCTTTTTCGTGGGCCCGGAAAATCTCACCCAAACGCACTACCCAATCCTGCTGCTGCTGGCCCTCCTGTGCGGCTGCGGCATCGCCACCTTCTCGGTGGGCATCGGCCAGGTGTCGTACTGGTTTCCGAAGAAACGGCAGGGCTGGGCACTGGGCGCTTACGCCGGATTCGGCAACATCGCGCCCGGGTTGTTTTCGTACCTCATCCCCCTGCTCATCGGCATCTTTGCCCTCACCGGCACCTATGTCATCTGGCTGGGATTGCTGCTTCTGGGCATCGTGCTCTACTATTTCACCGCGCCCAACGCCTACTTCTTTCAGCTCTACCGAGAAGGGAAGAACCTTCCCAAGGAAGAAGCCGAGAAGGTCGCGCGCGAACACGGGCAGGAGATCTTCCCGCAGGGCGGCGTGTGGGATGGCCTCTTGCGGGCCGCAAAGATCTGGCGCACCTGGGCGCTGGTCTTCCTCTATTTCACCACATTCGGTGGCTTCCTGGCCCTGACCGCGTGGTTCCCTACCTACTGGCAGGAGTTTTTCAACAAAGAGTTGGCCACCGCGGGTGCGCTCACCATGCTGTACTCGGTGCTGGCGTCGCTCATCCGGGTGCCCGGCGGCATCGCGTCGGACAAATTCGGTGGCGTGCCTACGATTCTCTTTTCCATCGCGACGATGTTGGCCGGCGCACTGTTTCTGATGTTCGCGCACAGCTTCGGCCTCGCGGTGGTGGGCTTGCTGCTCATGGGCATCGGCATGGGCGTGAACAATGCCGGTGTGTTTAAGCTGGTCCCGCACTACATCTCAGAAGCAGTAGGCGGCGGCGCGGGCTGGGTCGGTGGACTCGGGGCGCTGGGCGGCTTTGTCATCCCGCCGGTCCTGGGGTACTTCGTGCAAGTCCAGGGACTCGGCGGCTACGCCACCGGTTTCGTGGTCTTCGTGGGGCTCAGCATCGTTTCGCTTCTGCTGGTCTGGTTGCTCCAGCGCAGCGACGCGAAGGTAGCGGTCGCGGCCGTCCCGCGTGAGATGGAACCGGCGCAAACCTGAGACAGGATTTCCGAGAGGACAGACAGATGACGAATCGAAATCTGGCTATCATCTTGTTCATCGCCCTGGTGGCGGGCACCTACATCTACGCACGCAGCATCAACATCAATCTGCCGGGCGTGAATACCGGCTACGCGCCGGCACAGCCCATCGCGTTCTCCCACCGGCTGCACAGCGGCGATCTGCAGATTCAGTGTCTTTACTGCCACACCGGTGCGGACAAGAGCCAGCACGCGGGCATCCCGGAGGCCAGCACTTGCATGAACTGCCACCGTTTCGTCACCTCCTCGTGGGACGCGGTGAAAATCGAAGAGAAAAAAGCAAAAGAGGAAAACCGGGAGATGCGGGTGCCGATTTCTGCAGAGCTGAAAAAACTGTACGCGGCCGTGGGATTCGATACGGAAACGATGCAGTACGATAGCCACGCGGCGCGGCGCCCCATCGCCTGGACTCGTGTGCACGACCTGCCGGATTTTGTCGTTTTTGACCACCGGCGCCACGTGATCGCAGGGGTAAACTGCCAGCAGTGCCACGGACCGGTGGAGACCATGGAAAAGGTCGTGCAAGTCAAGGACCTCACCATGGGCTGGTGTGTCAATTGCCACCGCGATGTCAATCACGGCCGGCTCTCCGACTTGCAGGGCAAGCACGCGTCCACGAGTTGCGCGGTCTGCCATTATTGATGAACTAAACGCATCCGAATCATGGCCAAAACGAAAACGAAACGCTACTGGAAAGGCATCGAAGAGCGAGAGCAGACACCAGAATTTCAGCGAACGCTTGAACGCGAGTTTCCCGCTTCGCCTGACGAGGTGGGGCGACTGCTGCAAGATGCGCGGCCGGAAGGATGGCAGGTGTCGCGGCGGTCGTTCTTGAAGGCCGCAGGGTTTTCTTTCGCGGGCACGCTTCTGGCGGCGTGCGGCCGCGGCCCGGTGGAGAAAAGTCTCCCCCTGCTGATCAAACCGGAAGAGATCACGCCGGGCAAGTCCATCTGGTACGCCACCACCTGCGGTGGCTGTTCCGCGGGCTGCGGCATCCTCACAAAAAACCGCGACGGCCGGCCCATCAAGATCGAAGGCAATCCCCAGCACCCGCTCTCGGCCGGCGGCATCTGCGCCGTTGGGCAGGCCATGGTGCTCAGCCTGTACGATTCGCAGCGCCTCTTGCGGCCACGAGTGGACGGACAGGAGACCGACTGGGCCGCGGTGAACGCTGAAGTCCAGGCGGCTTTGGCGAAGCCCGGCGCGCGTGTGGCCCTGCTTACCGGCACCATCACCAGTCCCAGTACCCGGGCGTGGATCGCCCGCTTTCTGCAGCGCTTTCCCAACGCCACACATGTGGAGTACGACCCGGTTTCCTATTCGGCCATTCTGGATGCGCACGAACACACCCACAGCCGGCGGGTGCTGCCGCACTACCGCTTCGAGCGGGCGGAATTGATCGTCAGCTTCGACGCGGATTTTCTCGGCACCTGGCTCTCGCCGGTGGAATTCACCAAGGCCTACGTAAGCGGGCGCACCCTCGAAGGCCAGCCCCCGCGGCTCTCCAGGCATATTCACTTCGAGGGCCGCCTCTCCCTCACCGGCAGCAACGCGGATGTGCGCGTGCAAGTGACGCCCGACCAGGGCGCGGCGGCGCTGGTGGAAATCGCGGAACGGCTGGCCCGGCGGAGCGGCACACCTCTCCCCGACTTGCGCGCGGGCTGGAAAGAAAGCGGCCTCACCGCGCAGCTCATCGACGACCTCGCCGAAGAACTGTGGCAAAAACGCGGAAAGAGCCTTGTGGTTTGCGGCCTCAACGACGTCGGGGTGCAGCGTGTGGTCAATTTCATCAATCATGTGCTGGGCAATTACGGCCGCACGCTGGACCTGCAACAGCCATCGCGGCAGTGGAACGGCAACGACCGTGCGCTGCAAGAATTGCGA
>CAYQOI010000397.1:3706-4004 GCA_964419085.1 uncultured Cytophagia bacterium
GGTCACGACCGCGCCGTGCGCGACCTGCAGCGGCGCCTGCAAGAGGGTCGGGTGGATCTGCTCATCGTGGCCGGCGTCAATCCGGTGTACAGCCTGCCCGACGGCGCCGCGTTTGCCCAGGCGTTGCAGAAGCTTCCGCTGACCCTGGCCCTGTCACACTACGTGGACGAGACCGCGGCGGCCTGCCGCATGGCGGCGCCCCTGCCGCACCCGCTGGAGCTGCCCGCCGGCGAAGTAGTCGTAGGCAACCGCCGCGCCGTCCGGGTAGGTGAGGGCACTACGCCGCCCGGCCGCATCA
>CAYQOI010000398.1:0-3995 GCA_964419085.1 uncultured Cytophagia bacterium
GGAGCGGGATGGGAATTTCCGGTCGTTGAGCGAAGTCGAAACGACCGGGTTGCGGAGCCGACCGTCTCTCAGGCTGACGCAACCTCTGCGTGCGTCGTCGCCAGGACGGTGAAGGTCGCAACCAGGTGCCCTCGGTGAAGACCCGGTCTCGGCGCGGACCCCGTACGCTCCAGGGAGACGCAAGTGAAATGTCGCTTGCCTTTCTCGTGAGTTTTTGGTAATTAATTTATGACCGGAAAACGTGATCTTGTATCAAACCCTGGGGGCACGATGAGTGCGCGAATGGGCTCTTTTCATATCCGGATTCCACATCCGCAGCGTGACCGCGGGGTGCGGCCGTGACGCAGAAAAGCGAGCCCCAGGAGACAACCACTTTCCTGGGCCGAATCACCCGGGTGGTTTACGACAACCGGGACCGGGTGTATCAGGAGATTCGCGAGACCAGGGAGCTGTACGACCTGCTGCGGAAATGGAGTGCCGGTCAGCCGTTATCCCGCGAGCAAAAAGCCGCAGTCAAGTCGCAACTCATCGACATTTGCAAAACCATTCCCGCGCTTGCGGTGCTCGTGGCCCCGTTCGGCACCTTGATTTTGGCCCTGCTCATCAAGTATCTGCCGTTTAACATCCTGCCCACCGCGTTCAGCGAAGATGAGCCTTCCTGATCCCCCTCTGACGCGGAGATTCTTCCCTCCGCGCTTGATCTGCCCCCTTCATTTGTGTATCTTTAGAACGAAATCATCACAGACGCAGCGAATCTCAAACCGCAGGTGAGCATGGCTTGGATCGAAACCATTTCTGAGGCGGACGCAAAAGGAAGCTTGAAACAGCAGTACGATGCTGCGGTGCGCCGCGCGGGACGTGTGTTTAACATCGTCAAAATCAACAGTCTGAAGCCGGAGGTGATGCGGCCGTTCATGCAGGTCTACCTGCAATTGATGCACGGCCCGTCCGGTTTGAGCCGGGCGCAGCGGGAGATGATCGCGGTGGTGGTTTCCCGGCTCAACCAGTGTCACTACTGAATTGAAGCGCACGCAGAGGATCTGCGTACGGAGACCGGGGATGACGAGTTGGTGGCAGCCATCAAAACGGACTTTCGCACCGCGAAGATCGATTCGGCCACGCGGCGCATGCTGGAGTTCGTGGAACGCGTCACCCTGGCGGCCCACGAGATTCAGGAGCGCGACATCGTCGCGCTGCGGGAGTGCGGCTTCCAGGACGCGGACATCCTGGACATCGTGCACATCACGGGCTACTTCAATCACATCAATCGCGTCGCGGACGCGCTGGGCGTGGACCTCGAGGACTTTATGCCCCCGCGGCCGGAACAATCGTGAAGCGCGATGAAAGTCTGCAGTTCCTCTGTTTTGGCGTAAGATTCTGTCGAGCCTGGTTAATTCACCAATTGGGTATTTACAGTCGACTACCGCGAGCTTATGATTCCTGGGGGTAAGAGTTTCCTGCATTCAGGCGGCTATCTTATGCCGGCCGCTTGAAGCCGGGATGACGCCTTAAACATTTTTTTGTTTGGGAATGAACTGCGGTTGCGAAAATTTAACTGGCGGTTTCCCGCAGTTTTGTTAGATTTACGGGTTGTGCTCGGGTCGGAAAGGCTGCCGACGTCTTCGCCGGCCCGGGAAAGGCAAGGAAGGAACAACGCATGAAGCCCAAAACGATTTCTCTTCTCGTGGTGGCGGTTTTGTTTGGGGTCATTCTGGCCCAGAACAGCGACCGCACCTTCATCGAATTGTTTTTCTGGCGTATCGAGATGCCGCTTTTCATCTTGATCGTTTCCACCCTGTTTTTGGGCTGGGTGGTCGGGTGGTTCACCCACCTGGCCTACCAGAAGGGACGGGCGAAGGTGAAATCCGCGACCCCGCCCCCTGAACCGAAGGCCGCACCTCAAAGCCAGACAGAACCCTCAGATCCTTCTTCGGAGTAAAGATTTCCCCCGGTCTGCTCGAAGAAACTGCGTAACGGAACACGAAGTTTTGGCTCACAAAAGGATTTGCAGAAAGTGGCAACCATGAGAATCGACGTGCAAGATCTGGAATCACAGCGCATCATCGATCGGGTGTTTGACGCGGGTCAGGGACATGTCTTTCGGTTCTGGTCTGAATTGGACGAGGCCGGCCGCCGGGCGCTTCTGGCGCAACTGGCTGAGATCGATTTCGCCCTTCTCCGGCGGCTGACCGACGAGTTTATTCGGCCCGGCGCGTCACCTCTGACAGAGAAAAGGTTGGAGCCGGCGGAGTTCATTCCGGTGCCTCGCACGCCGGAGCAGCACCGCGCCGCGGACGCGGCGAAACAAACCGGGGAGCAGGCGCTGCGCCAGGGCCGGGTGGCCGCGTTCCTCGTGGCCGGCGGTCAGGGCACCCGCCTGGGCTTCGACGGGCCAAAGGGCATGTACCCCATCAGCCCGGTCAAGAACAAGACGCTTTTTCAGCTCCACGCGGAAAAGCTCCTGGCCCTCTCCCGGCGCCACGGCGCGACCATCCCGTGGTACATCATGACCAGCGCGACCAACGACGCGGAGACGCGGGCGTTTTTCGAACAGCACGACTTTTTCGGGCTGGCGCGGGAAGATGTGGTCTTTTTTCAGCAGGCGATGGTGCCGGCACTCGATGAAAACGGCAAGCTGTTTCTGGACCGCAAAGACCACGTGTTTGAGAATCCCAACGGCCACGGCGGATCGTTGGCCGCGCTGAAACAGTCCGGGGCCCTTCAGGACATGCGCGACCGCGGGATCGACCTGATTTTTTACTTCCAGGTGGACAACGTGCTGGTGAAGATCTGCGACCCGGTGTTCCTGGGCTTCCACCTGCAAAACGAAGCCGAGATGTCCGCGAAGGTGGTAGAAAAAGTCGACCCTTCGGAGAAAGTGGGCGTTGTGGGGCGCATCGATGGTGAGCTGGGCGTCATCGAGTACAGCGACCTCCCCGAGGCCGAGAAGCGTGCGCGCAACCCCGACGGCAGCCTGAAGTTCCGCGGGGGCAGCATCGCGATTCACGTGCTGGATGTCGCATTCGTGGAGCGGGAAAACGAGGGTGGTCTGCGATTGCCGTGGCATGTGGCCCACAAAAAGATCCCCCATCTGGATGAACAGGGCAACCTGGTGGAGCCCGCCGAGCCCAACGGCTACAAATTCGAGACCTTCGTGTTCGACGCGCTGCGCGACGCGCGGCGCGCGATGTTTTTGGAGGTGCCCCGCGAAGAAGAATTCAGTCCCGTCAAAAACGCAGAGGGCGTGGATTCTCCCGCGACCGCGCGGCGGGACATGGTCAACCTGTTCGCGAGCTGGTTGGAAAAGGCGGGCGTGACCGTGCCCCGGAATGGTGACGGGACCTGCAAGACGCCCATCGAAGTGAGTCCGCTTTACGCGCTGGATGCGGAAGAATTACGGCAAAAGCTCCCGGCTGACCTGAAGCTCGACGGGCAGCCGCTCTACCTGGGTTGAGCGCATCTCGGCCTGCCGCGCATTTCTCTCCGAGCCCCGATTCCGTGCTTACTGGCCTCGGTGCCCGGCCATTTTCCCTTGCATTTCTGCCTCCGGTTGGCTATAATTTTGAAAATACTGTAAAATTCATCGCGCGATCTGGGCCTTTCTCATGGACAAACAGGAGTTGGCGCGAATTCTCGAAGAGATCGCCACGTTGCTGGAAATCAAAGGGGAGAACCCGTTCAAGAGCCGGGCGTACGAAAACGCCGCGCGGACGATCCTCGGGCTCAGCCAGGATCTCGATGAATTGGTGGCCAGCGGTGAGTTGGCCAGGCTCAAAGGGTTCGGGTCGGCCCTGGTGGAAAAGATCACCGAATTGGTGACGACCGGGCGGCTCAAGTACTATGAAGACCTGAAGGCCTCTGTCCCCCCGGGTCTCCTGGAGATGACCGCGATTCCGGGGTTCGGTCCCAAGAAAATCAAGAAGGTTTACGACGTCCTGGGTATCGAAACCGTGGCGCAACTGGAGCAGGCGTGCAGGGACAATCGGCTGGCCGCG
>CAYQOI010000399.1:0-3989 GCA_964419085.1 uncultured Cytophagia bacterium
GCAAATACGGCTTTGCTTCCGTGTGCGTCAACCCGTGCTGGGTGCGGTTGTGCCGAGACTTGTTGCGCGATTCCGGCGTCAAAGTTTGCACGGTAGTGGGCTTTCCTCTGGGCGCGACCACCATCGAAACCAAGGCCGTGGAAACCCAGAAAGCCATCGAAGAAGGAGCCGATGAGATCGACATGGTCATCAACATCGGCAAGCTGAAATCAGGTGACTACAACTACGTGGAAAAGGATATTCGCGCGGTGGTTCAGGCCACATGTGGCCGGGGACACGTCAAAGTCATCCTCGAGACCTGCTATCTCACCGATGAGGAGAAGATCAAAGGCTGCCTGCTCGCGCAGAAGGCAGGCGCGGCATTTGTGAAAACCTCCACGGGTTTCGGCAAGAAGGGAGCGACACTGGGCGATGTCGCGCTGATGCGAAAAGTCGTCGGCAGTCACCTGGGGGTAAAGGCCGCCGGGGGCATTCGCGACTATGAAAGCGCGGTGAAAATGATCGAAGCGGGCGCAAATCGCATCGGTGCGTCCGCAAGTATCGCGATGGTGACCGCATGAATCAGATCGAGATCATTCAAAAGAAACGCGACGGCAAGGAACTGAGCGCCGAGGAACTCGGCTACCTGATTTCCGGCTACGTAGACGGAAGCATTCCAGACTACCAGATCGCGGCGTTTTTGATGGCCGTTTATTTTCAGGGCATGAGTGGCCGGGAAACCGCCGACCTCACCCGCCTGATGCGCGACTCCGGAACCGTTCTCGACCTTTCGGATATCGACGGGTTCAAGGTGGATAAGCACAGCACCGGCGGCGTGGGCGACAAGGTTTCGCTCGTTCTCGCCCCCTTGCTCGCGTCCGCGGGACTCATCGTGCCCATGATCTCGGGACGGGCATTGGCCCACACCGGCGGGACACTGGACAAACTGGAAGCCATTCCCGGCTTTCGCACAAACCTCGATATCGGGCAGATCAAAGCGCAGTTGCGCGAGATCGGCGTGGTGATGGTGGGACAAACCGAAAACCTCTGTCCCGCCGACAAAAAGATCTACGCGCTGCGCGATGCCACGGCGACGGTGCATTCCTTGCCCCTCATCACCGCGAGCATTTTGAGCAAGAAACTGGCCGAAGGCATCGACGCGCTGGTTCTGGACGTGAAGGCGGGCAACGGCGCGATCTTCGAGGACAAGGAGACCGCGTGGCAGTTGGCCGGGAAACTGGTGGAAACCGCGTCGCATTTCAGCCTGAAAACGTCCGCCATTCTGACCTCCATGGAGCAGCCCCTCGGCAACGCTGTGGGAAACTGGCTGGAGACCCGGGAGGCCATCGATACGTTGCGCGGCGAAGGTCCGGAAGACTTTACGCAACTGACGCTGTTGCTGTGCGCTCAGCTCTTGCTCCTCAGCGGTGAGGTGGAATCACTCACAGAGGCCAAAACGGTGCTCGAGCGCAAAATCAGCAGCGGCGAGGCGTTCGAAAAATTCCTGCGTCTGGTGAAAATGCACGGCGGTGAGGTTTCGGTGGTAGAGCACCCGGAAGGCTACCCCACCTCAAAATACGCGTTTGAAATCAAAAGCGAAAAGAGCGGTTTCGTGTCCCAGGTGCACGCGCGCGAAATCGGCATCATCTCCATGGCACTGGGCGCGGGCCGAAGCGCCGTGACCGATCCCATCGATTACACCTCCGGCATCATGCTTCACAAGAAAGTGGGGGAGGCGGTGGAGCGGGGCGAACTTCTGGCCACGGCCTACACCAATCGGAAGGAAAGGTTTGCGGAAAACGAAGCCCGGCTGCGGCAGGCGTTCCGTGTCTCCGAAAATCGGCCGGAGCCGGAACCGCTGATCTATGCGCGCATCGATTCCAACGGCGAGGCCCGCTGGAACGCCGCGACCGAGCAGTTTGAGTCCCCCTAAAACCTCACCCGTTTCTTTTGCTTCAGTTTCGGCAATTTGTTGCCGGTGGTGAAACTCACATGCAGGTTGCAGTGCCTGGTGGGTGCAAAACGCCGCTCGAAGACCTCCTCCATGACGTTGGGGCACACGTCGTTGGCCAGCAGTTTTGTGTCCTTGCAGATCTCCAGCCGGACCACGTCGTCCGGCATTTCGAAGTCGAGCACAGGCAAACCCAGCGTGTCGTGCGCGCACTTCATGTAAGGGGCCCAAATGGGCAGCGCAGCCGCGGCGCCGGACTGGTGGTCGCCCAGCGTTCGTGTGTAATCATCGATGCCCACCCAGACGCCGGTGACGATCTGCGGGGTGAACCCGATGAACCACGCGTCGCTGAAATCGTTCGTGGTACCGGTTTTGCCGCCCGCTGGCCGGGTAAACCCGTAGCGCCAGCGCGCACTGCCTCCCGTGCCGTGCTCGCCGAAGATGACCGATTTCAGCATGTCGCTCATGATGTACGCGGTCTCTTTGCGCAGCGCCTCCCGGCTGTGGGGAATGTTCTGTTCGATGATGTTGCCGTCTTTGTCTTCGACCCGTAAGATGGCCACCGGGTCCACCAGGACCCCCCCATTCGCAAAGACGCCGTAGGCTGAGGTGATTTCCAGGGGGGTCACCCCGGAGGCTCCCAGGGCGATGGCATCCACGGCCTCAAGCGGCGATTTGATCCCCATTTTGTGCGCGTACTCCACCACCAACTGCGGTTTCTGAATGACATTTTGCAACACGCGCACCGCCACCAGATTGAGCGAGCGCTTCAGCCCTTCGCGGAAGGTCGTGGGGCCGCCCACCGAGTGGTCGTAATTCTCCGGGGACCAGCGAGTGCCGTCGGGCAAGAAAACCACGACCGGCTGGTTCAGCACTTCGTAGGTGGGGGGGTAGCCGTTGTCGATGGCCACGGTGTAAACGAACGGCTTGAACGCCGAGCCGGGCTGGCGGCGGGCTTGCACCGCCCGGTTGAACTTGGATTCGCCGAAGTCGCGGCCGCCCACGAACGCCAGAATGTGGCCGTTGCGCGGGTCGATGGAGACCAGAGCCGCTTGCACCGCCACCTTTTTGTTGAGCAAAGAATCGACGAAGGTGGAATCCTGCAGCAGCTCATTGAGGTCATGCTTCTCCAGCAACGCGGGATCGATGAAATCTTTTACCAGGCCCTTTTTAATGTAGTACTCGTTTACCTTCTTTTGCAGCTTCTTCAAATGGCTCTGCACCGCAGCTTCCGCGCAGGCCTGCGCCCGGGTGTCCAGCGTGGTGTAAATGGACAGACCGTCGGTGTACAGGTTGTAGCCGTACTTGTCCTGCAGTTTCTGCCGGATATATTCGGTGAAATAGGGCGCCAGGCCGTAGGCGGTGGACGCCTCGTACCGCATCACGTCGATGGGCTTTTTGACGTATTTGGTGTACTCCTCTTCCGTAAGGAAATTCATCTCCCGCATCGCGCTGAGCACGATATTGCGGCGCACCAGCGCCTTGTCGGGATGGGTGATGGGCGAATAGTAAGCCGGGGCCTTGAGCAGTCCCACCAGCAGCGCGCACTCATCCACGTCCAGGTCCTGGACGTTCTTGCCGAAGTACTTGAGGGAGGCTGCCTGGCAGCCGTACGCGCCGTGTCCCATGTACATGTGGTTCAGGTACATCTCCAGAATCTCTTGCTTCGTGTAGGTGCGCTCGATCTGGATCGCGGTAATCCACTCTTTGATCTTGCGGGTGATGGTTTTTTCGGTGGAAAGATAGAGTTGCCGCGCCAGTTGCTGGGTCAGGGTGCTCGCGCCCTGCTTGAACTTGAAGCTGATGAGATTGATGAAAACGGCTTGCACAAAGCGCTTCAGATCCAGGCCCCAGTGGTCGTAGAACTTGCGGTCCTCGGTCGCGATGACCGCCTTGATCAGGGATTGGGGCATTTCCTCCAGCGGAACGAAGCTGCGTTTCTCCTCATAGTACTCGAGAATGATTTTCATGTCGGCGGAGTACACTCGCGAGGCCAACTTGGGTTTGTATTCTTCGAGCTGCCGCAAGGAGGGGAGATCGCGGCTCAGAATGTAGAGAT
>CAYQOI010000400.1:0-969 GCA_964419085.1 uncultured Cytophagia bacterium
GGCCTGGGGGAGCCTCCTCGTCGAGGGGGAATTCCAGCGCCTGATGTTCGGCGTGCAGGACGCGTGAGGATGGGTTTCGAACCGAAATTCACGATCACCAACGCGGTCGCACTGGCGCTCACCCGGATCGAGCGGGCGCGCGGGTTTCTGGAGGCGGCAGCGCTCTCCGAAACTTGGCTACGCGAGATGAGTCGTCGAGCATTCGTGCTTGAGGCCCACCATACCACACATATCGAGGGCACCCGCTTAACGCTGGCTCAGGCCGAAGACTTGCTTGCCGGCAGGCAGGTTCCCGAAGCCGACCCCGACGACGTGCGTGAGCTGCTCAACTACGGCCAGGCTTTTGATTTCGTGTCGGAGTATGTTCAAAGCGGTGGTCCCATCACGGAAGGACTCATTCGGGAGATTCATAAGAGGTTAGTTGAAGGAGTCCGCGGCGCGTCTGCCGCGCCGGGCGAATACCGCAAGGTGCAGAATTATGTGGTTAATTCAGCGACCGGGGAGACGGTTTACACCCCCCCACCGGCTCACGATGTGCCGATTCTCATGAAAGAGCTGGTGGGTTGGTTGAACCGCAACCAAGATCTGCACCCCGTGCTCGTCAGCGGCATTGCTCAGTTTCAGCTTGTGCACATTCATCCCTTCTTGGACGGGAACGGCCGGACTTCCCGACTGCTGTCTACCCTTTGCCTTTATCGTGCCGGGTATGACTTCAAGCGGCTCTTTACACTCAGTGAGTACTATGACCGCGATCGACCGGCTTTCTACCGCGCCATCCAAAGCGTGCGCGAGTCTGACATGGATATGACACGCTGGCTCGAGTACTTCGTCGAAGGGTTGGCCACGCAACTAGCTGAGGTTAGACGACGCGGCGAGCAAGCCATCCGTCGGGATGTGCTGGTCAAGGAGCACCGGCTTTCGGAGCGCCAGGGCAAGGCGCTTGGCTACGTGCTGGAACACGGCAGCCTG
>CAYQOI010000400.1:979-3213 GCA_964419085.1 uncultured Cytophagia bacterium
GTGGAAGGTGCTGCGGCCGTTGCTGGCAGGGGGAGGATAGGGAAACAACCTGGGTTTTCCGGCCGCGTCAACCGGATGAAGGGGAGGCCGTGAACTTGCGACAATCTTGCGACACAACTCGCGACAGAGTTGCGACGGTGCTTGCGGCAGTCTGTGCAAAAGACTTGTCCAGAGTATGGGGACGATGACCACACCGCTGCGAAAGGACGGGCGCAATCGAACCAGATCCGATGAAGTACACGGCCCTTGCGCTTCGACTAGCTGAGAGGAACCTGAAGGCTCCGGAACGCGAGGGGTTCGACGAGAACAACATCAGTCGCTTCCACCACGGAGTGAAGCTGCGCTTTGAGCGGCAGGTATTACTAATCCGAGCCCACTCCAAAGAGGATTCCGATGAAACTGGAGCTGCTCGCTAAAGACAGACCGTTTAAAACCCTTCTTTTTCAGGTCGCCACCGGGATTGTGGTTTTCGGTGCAATCTCCGCGGTTTTTTCGGGTGACGAGCTTGGCGGATACGTCTCGCCGCGCCTTTTTCTCGCTCTCCGAATCTTTGCCGTTGTTTGTTTTGGGCTCTATTTTCCGCTGAATCGCTCCGGGTTTCTCCACAGGTTCTGGACCCGGAAGGTCGGCACGTTACAATTCAGGCCTGACTCGCTCGTCATCGCGCTGCAAAAGCACCCGGATGAAAAACGGTACGCATACGACCAAATCAAGAAGGTCATCATCCGAAAACGGACGCAACCTCTCGCGTACGGCGTCTTTTTCAAACCGTGGTACGAAATGCGCTTGACCACCGGCGACGGAGAGCAGGCCTACGCTTTTCTCCTCAAGAATACAAGGGATGAAAACAGATTCAAATCCGTTTTGGAACGCCTCTATCAGCAGAAGATCGATCTGCGCGAATATGATGAATACGGCGCCAGAGCCTTTCTTTTGAACAGCAATCTGAAATTCACTGAGGTGCAAGAGATCAAAGCCCGGTACAAGATCTCCTGGTAGCTTCTCCAGGCCGATTCCTGCCGGAATGAGTGGTCACTGCTTGCGGTTTTACGATGAGAAAAATGTCCTGGTTTATTCTGCTCGTCTTTGTGGGGGTCGGGGAGGTGTTTTCCCAAAACGACCAGGCGCGGTTCAAACAGCTCTCCATCGAAGACGGCCTGTCTCACAACACAGTGTACGCCATCATTCAGGACCGCGAGGGTTATCTCTGGTTCGGCACCCAGGACGGACTGAACAGATTCGACGGCTACACTTTCAAGGTCTACAAGAACGCAGTCGCCGATTCCACTTCCCTGTCCGACAACCGCGTGCGCGTGCTTTACCTCGATCGTCAGAAGCGCCTGTGGGTGGGCACCCGCGCCGGCCTGAACCTGTACACCCGCGCCAGCGATTCCTTTCAGCGCTTCTTCCTTTCACCCGAGGACGTGAAGCGGGTGGGCGACAACGACGTCCGCGCGCTTTACCAGGACGCGGACGGGAATTTCTGGCTCGGCAGCAACAAAGCCGGGCTTTTGATCTTTAAGCTGGAGGCCGGCGTGGCTCGCGTTGTGCGGCATTTCCGCCATGTTCCGGGAGACGCAACCAGCCTGGGTCCGGGCACCGTGCAGGCCATCACGGGCGACCGCCGGAACCGGGTCTGGGTGGGCACGCTCGGGGGCGGGCTCCACCGATTGGACCCGGGAAGCGACACATTTCGACATTATGTGCACGATCCTTCGGCCCCGGGCTCCCTCAGCTCGGACTTCGTGATGGATCTGTTGGTGGATTCCGACGGTCTGCTGTGGGTGGCAACGTACGGCGGCGGAGTAAATGTGTTTGACCCGCAGACACAGGCGTTCCGGCACCTGCAACACAAACGCGATAATCCCAATGGCCTGAGCAGCAACCGAGTTCTGACGATATTTGAAGACCGAAACCGAGCGCTCTGGTTTGGGACGTTGGGTGGGGGATTGAACAAGCTTCGACGGCACGGCGTGATTTTACCCGGCGCTGGCAATGGTGATGAGCGGGTAGCAGAGACGATCGTTCACTACCTGGGCGACCCGGGTCAAAGGAGAGGGTTGCGGGACGATATCGTTCGTGCCATCTACGAAGACCGGTCCGGCAATCTGTGGGTGGGCACCAATGTCGCGGGCGTGCATAAACTGGATTTGAAGCCGCCCAAATTTCGCCACGTGAAGTTTGACGTCACCGCTGCGGCCGGTGCCAACGTCAACTCGGTGAACGCGATACAC
>CAYQOI010000400.1:3223-3936 GCA_964419085.1 uncultured Cytophagia bacterium
CGTTTTGTCCGTTTTTTTTCCACCGAAAAAGTCGGCGCGCGGTTCCCGGGTTACATTTTCGACATCGCCGAGGACCCACAGAACAATCTATGGGTTGGGACTTACGGCAATGGGCTGTACCAATTCCACAATCCGTCGGGTGAAATCCGGCATTTCACGCATGACCCTGACGAACCGGCCAGTTTGAGCAGCAACCGCGTGCGTGTCCTTCTGCCCGATGATCGCGGCTTTCTTTGGGTCGGGACCGCACATGGGCTGAACCGCTTCGATCCCGAAACCCGACAGTTCTCCCACTACTTTTCCGAACCGGGAGACCCACACACGCTGAGCCATAACGATATCAACACGCTCTACCAGGACCGTGGGGGCGTGGTCTGGGTGGGAACGTCTAATGGCGGGCTCTGCCGCTTCGATGCGGCAAGCGAAACATTTCGGACCTATAGGCATAACCCCGGTGATCCCCACAGTCTTAGCAGCAATGCCGTCACCGCGATTTGTGAGGACTTGCAGGGGCAACTGTGGGTGGGCACGAGCAATGGGCTGAACAAGCTGGACCGGAAAACCGGTCTATGGGAGCAGTTTTATGAGTCGGACGGGTTGCCGACTTCCGACATTATGGCGATGAGCGGGGATGGACAGGGGAATCTTTGGATCAGCACCACGAAAGGCCTGTGTCGCTTCGGGCCGGAAACGCGAAGCTCCCGCAATTACGC
>CAYQOI010000401.1:0-3927 GCA_964419085.1 uncultured Cytophagia bacterium
AGCGTAAGTCCGGTGAGATTGAGTCTGTTGCCCTGCACGATGAAACCCCCTCACCGCCATCACGGATCGAGCGCGATACGCAGCCGTTTGTTCATTCGGCCTTTGCTCTCGTGGCCCACAACGCTGATCCTGCCCACTTCCTTCGTGTTGCCCACGTGAGTACCGCCATCTGCTTGCAGATCCAGACCCACGATCTCCACGGTCCGAACCTGCCGGATCCCTTCAGGCAGAAGATTGATTTTCGTGCGGATGAGGTCAGGGATCTGAAACGCCTCTTCCCGCGGCAGAATCTGTACCCGCACGGGCCGGGCCGCTTCCACCTCTCGGTTCAGCCAGACTTCCACTTTTTCCGCGAAATCCGCAGACATCGACTCCAACTCAAAGTCCAGCCGGCCTTTCAGCGGTTCCATGTTTCCGCCGGTCACGAGTGCCCGAAACTCCCGCCAGATGACCCCGCACAAGATGTGCAACGCGGTGTGCGTGCGCATGAGCCCATAGCGCCGTTCCCAGTCGATCTTGCATTTCACAAATTGGCCCACGTCCGGGCACGGGCCGCTCAAGAAATGCAGCACTTCCTCCCCCTGCTTCTTGACCTTTTCGATTCTGGCCACATAACCGCTCCAGAGAACCTTCCCCTGGTCACATGGCTGTCCCCCGCCACCCGGGTAAAAAATGGTTCGGTCGAGAACCAGAGCCCCATCGCGCACCTCCACAACCCGCGCCTTGATTTCTTTCAGGTAACTGTCTGTTTGGTAGAGCAACTCGGTCATCTCATCCTCGCACGAACGCGGAAAGTGAAAATCGGAGTACACGGGACAAGGTAGCCAATCCAGAGAGAAAAATCAACCTTCAAAGCGAACGAAGCCCAATTGTAGACACGGGGAGGCGCCGGCGAGAAACCGCTCCGCGAAAGCGGGCGGCCAGGAGAATCAGGTCAGTGATTTGCCAGATGGAAGTCCTTCTCCCCCGCGCGGATGGGGACCTCCAGGCGATTCTCTGCCGGAGGAATGGGGCAGTTGTAACCCGGTTTGCCGTAGGCGCAGAGGGGATTGTAGGCCAGGTTGAAGTCTACATCGTAGATATCGGACTCGTTCTCTTCGAAGTCCAGGTAGCGCCCGCCGGCATAGGTTTCTTTGCCGGTGGTGAGGTCCATGAAAGGCAGGAACAGATAACGTGGATAGCGCTGTGCGGTGTCCAGCAGCTTGTACACTTGCAGCGTGCACGGTTTGCTTTCCATCTCGAACTCGAAGTAGCCGTACTTCCTGGCTTGCCGCACCGTGCCCGCGCTGGTGACGATTTCGATGGGCGGCGACTCCGGGTACTTGTGCAGAGGCAGCCGCAAGCGGTACTTTAGGTTCACGGGGTAATACTCCAGCCCTCTAAACCGCGCCTTCACAGGCTCCGGGATGGGAGAGTTGTAGTCCTTTTTGAAGGAGATGTCTTTGCTCACTCGATAGCGCTGGATCTGTTTGACGATATCTTCCTGGGGTAACCGTGCGTCACCACAGCCGAAAGAAAAAGATGCGACGAGGCATAGCGTGAGAATCGCCAACATTTTCGCTACCTGTTTACCAAAAATCGGCTTATCGACTCGAATCAATCGTGACGCCAAGATGCAGAACGAACAAGGCATCCGTTTTGTTGAAGATAGAAAAATCACGTCAGATTTCAACACAGGAATCGAAGATCGCTTTTCTTATTCCTTCTAAAGTCTTCTGACTTTACGCCTTAACGGCTTCGCGTGAAATTTTCGTGAATTGTTCAGGTTAATTACTGCAACAAGCAAACACGCAAATCTATTTCCTGCCTGAGCGAGTTTTAGCCGCATTTGTCGGCTGCGGGAATGAGGCACAAAAACTGTAAGTCACTGTCGCCGGCGTTGCGAAACTGGTGCTTTTCGTTGGGCGCCACAAAGATCACGTCCCCGGCCTCGAACACATGCTCGCGGTCTTCCCCTTTCAGCACGCCCCGGCCCGCCAGCACGTACACTTCGTGCTCGTAATTGTGGAAATGAAACGGCGTGTGGCCTCCGGGCTTGACCGTAAACATGCGCATGGCGAAGTTGGGCGCGCCATCTTGCTCGGAAAGCAACAGACGCATGCTGGTATCCTTGGTTCCCTCCATGTTAACCGGACTCTCCTGGACCTCTGCAGCTTTTTTGACCTTCACAGTGTACCTCCTTAATTTGAAAAATTCACAAATTGCCTGCCATCATAGAAAAATCCATTTCGCAACCAAGCACTTAAACAGCAGGCAAGACTCCTCCTGAGTGACATAATAGCTCGTAGGAATCGACCGTAAATACCCTGTTTGTGAATTGTCCAGGTTAGATCACCCTTCTAAGAGAGTTTCGAGTCACAGATAAACGGGTCGTTCCGCGTAGGGCAACGGGTCCTCCACGCCGGCCTGCTGGAACCCCCGCAGCCGGAATCCGCAGCTATCGCACACGCCGCAAGCCACGTCCTCTCGCTGGTAGCACGACCAGGTGAGCTCGAACGGCACGCCCAATTCCAGCCCCTTCTTCACGATTTCGTGCTTCTTCAAACCGATGACCGGCGTCTCGATTCGGATGTCGGTTTCAGGCCGGGTTCCCACCGCGATCACGCGTTCGAACGCGTCGTAGAACGCCCGCCGACAGTCGGGGTAGCCCGAGCTGTCTTCTTCCACCGCACCGACAAAAATGCGGCGGGCTCCCAGAACCTCGGCCCAACTGGTAGCGATGGCCAGCAAGTTGGCATTCCGGAAAGGCACATAAGAGCTCGGAATTTCCCGGCTCGCCAGGTCCGCTTTGGCCACCTGGATGCCGGCATCGGTGAGGCTGGATCCTCCGATCTGGGACAGATGCTGCACGTCCACCACCAGTCGGGCCTCCGCGCCATAGAAATCCGCCAGGTCGTTGAACGCCCTGAGCTCGCGTGCCATGGTCCGCTGGCCGTAGTTCAGATGCAGCAGCGCCAGGCGAAAACGCTGGCCGGCAATCGCGACCGTGACCGCGCTGTCCATGCCGCCGCTGGCCAAAACCACCGCGATCTCTCTATGCATCTTTCTCCCTCTCGTAGGTGGCTTTGACAACGGAGCGCATCCCTCCCCGCACCGTGAACTCGCCCACCACGCGCATCTTTTTCGGCTGGCACGCGGCAACCAGATCGTCGAGAATCTTGTTCACCACAGTCTCGTAAAAAATGCCTTCGTTGCGGTAGTCCAGAAAATAGTACTTCAACGCCTTCAGCTCAAGGCACAGTTTGTCCGGAACGTAATCGATGGTGATGGTGCCGAAATCCGGCAGCCCGGTCATGGGGCAAACCGAGGTGTACTCCTCGTTGACGATGGTGATGGTGTAATCCCGACCCGGATATTTGTTCTCAAAGGTCTCCAACTTAGACATCTGTTCCTCCTGCACGCTAGAATTTTGCCCGCCGGTTAAAACCTGTGGGACCGATGCGGTCTGTTCAGGTTCTCGGTGCTTCCCCTCCCCTTGTCGGTAGATGGCCGCAGGCGAGAAACGAACTCTTTCACGCCGGCCACGACCGCCTGCGCCATCTCATCGATGAACCCAACCTCCAATAGCATCATCTCATCCTCGGGATGGGTCAAAAACGCGCCTTCCACCAGGATCGCGAGCATGTCGGTCTGCCGCGTCACCGCAAAAGTCGTGGCGACCTGACCAAACGGGGGCAGCCCCAGATTCAACAACTGCCGATAGACCTGACGGGCCAACTCCTGGGACTGGGGCGTGGTGTAGTAAACGCTGGTGCCGCGCGTTTTGATCGGGTCCGCGTCTGGACCGATGGAATTGTTGTGCAGCGATATGAAAATGTGTGCCCCCGCGCCCCGGGCCAGGCGCACGCGCTCAGCCAAATCCACGGTTTCATCTCCTGCCCGTGTGAGCATGACGGACGCGCCCTCATCTTCCAACAGTTCGGCCAC
>CAYQOI010000402.1:0-2800 GCA_964419085.1 uncultured Cytophagia bacterium
CCCCCATTAACCTGGTCCGAAGGCGTCCCCGCCGAGGATATCCGAGCGAGGAATCGGTTCAAGCGTGCTCGGCGAGACGCCGTCGTGCTCGTGTTTTTGGACTGCCTCACTAAAGAGGGATGTCATTCGCAAACGCTCATTCTCAAAACTCAACCGGACACTCATGAATCTGAATAATTCACAGGTTAGCAGACAAGGACTTAAACGCCAGACAAACTCCTCCTGAATGACAAAGGGGCAGAAGTGTGAGTGTTCAAATAGTCCGTCAATTGGGGGCAACCAGCTGCGCGGACAAAGAAAGAAAACCCGACGGCGATGTCCGCGTGCCATTCGGGGAGCACAGCCCGGCGGTTTTCGCGCCAAAGGCCTGAACCGCGCGGGAGAGCGTCACGTTCAGACTGCCACGTAGGCGTCTCCCACCTGCCGGCACCTCCCCTCCTCCATGAGCTTGATGAGCCCCGCCATCAGAGAGTGTCGAGCCAACGGCCAGAGGTCGGGGTCCACATCGTCGTACACCTTTTGAACCAGCTCTTCCGCACGTTGCGGCTGCTGGGTCAGGGCCCGCAGCAGTTTCTCCTCTCGCTCCTGGCGATGTCGCAAATAGTAGTCGACCACTTCCCTGCCCTGCCGAAGCGCGGGACCGTGGCCCGGGTACAACGTGCCGGTTGTGAGGGATTTCAGCCGCTCCAGGGATCGCATGTAGGTGGCGAGGTGACCATCCGGCGGGCTGATCACGATGGTGGAAAGGGTGGAGACCAGGTCGCCTGCGATCACCGCACCGTAGCGATCTTCCCGAAACGCGAGATGTCCGGAGGCGTGCCCCGGCGTGTGGTAGACGTGCAGCTTCCAACCGGGACGTCCGTCCGGCGCTTCTCCCAGGTCCAGCGTATCGCCGTCGTCCAGAAAGCCCGCGAAGTGAAACTGCGGCAGCTTCTGGGCCGTTTGCCGGTGCGCAAAAAGCGGAAGTTGGTAGCGCTTCTGACACGCCTCCACCGCACCGATGTGGTCGGAGTGGTGGTGCGTGAGCAGAATCCCCTCGAAGCTGCACCCTTCCGCAAGCCGGTCATCCAGATAATCCCAGAGCCGCGCCTGCTCGCCCGGGTCGCTTGGAGCCGGGTCGATGATGTACAGGTGCCGCTCTCCCACCAGGTAGGCGTTGGTGTGAGTGGCAGGAAGCAGCGTGCGGGTGTTGAGCGCGACCAATTGCACACCGGGGGTGAAGTACACCTGGTGAATTTTTCCCCTGCGGTAGGCTTCCGCGTAGTCATCGATGCGCGGGGCCGCCTCCTCCAGGGAGCGCCCGCTCAACTCCTGCAGCATAAAAATCACCGGCGGAACGATCAGCATTTCCCCGCGGCGCCAGGCGGCCAGAGCTTGATCCGCGCTGTAGAACTCGCCTCGCACCAGTTCTCCCGGCCAGATGTCCGGAGAAGCTCCGTCGGGAACCTGCACCCAATAGAATTGTGTGTCGTAGCGCACCGGCGAGAACTCCGGGGTCAGAATGGCGCAAACATGGTGGAAGTCGGCCGCGTCGATCTCCAGTCGCTCGCGCTTAAGGATCTCTTGAAAGGCAAGATCCCCCGCCAGAAGTGCCTGGCGGTACCTCGCCTGTTTCTCTTTGTCCGGCATCGTTGCCGAATGTGCCAGCAACAAACCGGTCTCCTCGAAAATCTCCCTTGCGGCCGCGACGAGATAGGGAAGCCAGTGCGCCGGCACGGTTTCGGCATTCTTGATCTCTACCTGCAAGTCCTCGTCGTCCAGAGTTCCGCCGGGAAAGGCATAAAATCCCCCGAAAAACCTCAGTTTCGGACTCCGTTCAGCCAGGTAGACTTCCGTAGACCCGGGGTCGCGGGTTAAAATCACACTCACTGCTTTGCGATGCGCCATGTTTCACTCGTCGAGTTTCGTGTGCCGTTCCATTTCTGTTACGCCGGCCAATATACGCATCGCGCGTCAGAGAATCAAACTCTTATTGCCTGATCAGCCGCGGGTAAAGCAACATGTCCGATGGGGTCAAAAAAATTAGGAAATTTTAAGTTGACACACGGGCAGGCTTTGATTAATTTGCAAGTCTCTATTCCATAACCAGAGGAGGTTACCATGTTCAACCACAGAAACATCATCTGCACGATTCTCTTACTGGCCGCGTTCCAGGCTGCCTCTGCCCAGGATGTCGTCGTGGACCAGGTCACCAGGCGCTTTGCGCCCGAGGCGCTCTACGAGCTTTACCAGGACGACGCCCTCTGGAACAACCCGCAGTTGCGCGCCAGGACACTCCTGAATACGGACCTGGGCAAGCTCGAGAAAGTAGCCGACGAAATCGGTCACCCCCCGAAAACCGAAAAAACCACGCTCTACGTCCGCGCAGATGGACAGGCTTTCCGCGCCGACACGGAATCGCAGGAGGAGGGCAAGGTCACGCTCGTCGTCCGCAAAGACCAGCAGATGTTTTACACCATCGTCTGGGGACAAAACAAAGTCGTCAAGATGTCATTTGCCGACCTCAAAAAGATGCAGAAAAAAGCAATGCAAGCGGTGGAACAGATGCGACAAAATATGCCCGACATCCAAAAGATGCTGGAAAACCTTCCCGAAGCCCAGCGTGAAAAAGCGCTGGAGGCCATGCGAGCGGCCGGCCAGCTCCCCGGTGGACAGGACGCGCAAAAAGCGCCGGCAAGCCTGCACGACACCGGAGAACAGAAAGATATCGGCCCCTTCCCGCGTTGTCGCAAGTTTTCTCTGGAGAACGGCAGCACCCACGCCGTCGTCTGGGGTTACGGAGGCGCCCCGAGAGTCAGCA
>CAYQOI010000402.1:2810-3917 GCA_964419085.1 uncultured Cytophagia bacterium
TTCGGCGACGAATTCAAAGACATTGTCGGGCAGACATCAAGCGAAAATGTCGAGCCGGAAGAACTGCTGCCCAAAACCCTGTTTCCGGTGCTCACCGTGACCTGCAACGACGAGTTCGGCAACATCGATTTTGGAGTCACGCAAACGTTGTCGGTGAAAGAAACCACCTTGCCGAAAAGGACCTTCGAGGTCTACAAGGACCCGAAACTCACGCCGGGCAGCCCTTCCGACCTGATGGAGATGAAGTGACACCCGAATAGGAAACCGCTGAGCAGAAGACAAAAACGCGAGAGGCGTCTCGGGGGTAAAGCGCGACGTGCCGGGCTTTGCCCCCGAGAGCCCATTTCGGCAAAGGCATCCATTTCCCAGTAGCTTCTCCGCGGTGTCCACTCGCTTGACCGGATTTTCAGCGGAGGCATGCCATTTCTGCGGCCTACTTCAACAAAAGCATCTTCTGCGTCTGACGGAATTTCCCGCTGACCAGACGGTAGAGGTAAACACCCGACGCCACTGTCCGGCCGGAATCGTCCCGGCCGTTCCACTGCACGCTGTACGTCCCCGCGGGCTTGCGTTCATCCACCAGCGTGCGAACGCGCTGACCCAGCAAGTTGTAGATGACGATGCGCACGTTGGCCGCTTGCGGCACCTGGTACCGAATGGTGGTGGTGGGATTGAACGGATTCGGGTAGTTCTGCTGCAGGGCAAAGCGCGTGGGAACACCCGGCGGCGGCTCGTCCTTGACATCGGTGGTGAAGATGGAATCCCAGAACTCCTTGGCCGCATCGGTGTTCTGCTGCAGGTCCTGCAGGCTTTCCCCTGCCACCAGCGCGAAGCCTACCTGAATGTGCTGGTCGCTCTCGATGGTAAACGGCCCCGCGGCCAACACGTGGGAAACATCCACCGGGCCCTGACTGACTCCCTGGATGCCGCCGCTGATGGCCTCCCATTTCTCGTCGTCGGTGAAGCCGTCGAAGACCCCGAACGTCGGGTCGGGATTGCTGATGCCGCGATAGTTCACCGTGCCCTCGGTCATCAAGGCCGTGCCCACAAAGGTGTTGCCAAACGAGACCACGCCCAGGCGGCGCTGGCTGTCGTACACCGCGATGT
>CAYQOI010000403.1:0-3914 GCA_964419085.1 uncultured Cytophagia bacterium
AAGAGTACCTTTGTCGAAATCGATAAGTTTAGGGGTACCAGAGGTCTGTGCTTTGTGAGACCCCGGTGGTTGGGTCTACAAGGCCGTCCGCGTAAGAGAGATGACACTCAGCAGTGATCAGCGCGTCGCGTTTTCAACTCAAATGCAATTTAGCACAGGAAAACCGTTGCTTCTGAGGATAAGGTGGGTTAAATTAACCGGTGATTGCGAAGAAACCCATCTGCTTCTGAAAAATGACGGACCTCCCTGAAATCAAGATTTTCACCGTCGGCGGCACCATCGACAAAGTCTACTTCGACAAAAAGAGCACGTACCTTGTCGGGGAGTCGCTGGTGGGGGAGATTCTGAGAAACGCCAATGTCACGTTCGCCTTCCAAATCGAATCGATCCTGCGCAAAGACAGCCTGGATATGACCGACGCAGACCGTCAACTGGTGTACGACAAAATCCACGCCGACCCTCACGAGTTGGTGGTGGTCACTCACGGTACGGACACCATGATCGAAACCGCGAAGAAACTCCGGGGCATGCCGGACAAAACCATCGTGCTCACCGGTTCCATGCAGCCGGCCCGTTTCAAAGACAGCGATGCGGTGTTCAACGTGGGTTGTGCGGTCGCTGCGGTTCAAACCTTGCCGAACGGCGTTTACATCGTGATGAACGGACGGATCTTCGATCCCGGCCGGGTGAGAAAAAATGTGGAGCAGAACCGCTTTGAGCGGGTTAATCCTGAATGATTCACAAAGTGCCTGTCGTTCCGGAAGCATCCCATTTACAAAACAAGGACTTAAACAGCAGACGAGCTCGGAAGGGATCGACCGTAAATCTCCAATTTGTGAATTGTCTGGATCAGTCTGAATATTCACAAATGAGGCCAGAAATTTGAACTTCTTTGTGATGTCATTCCGGTTCCAAGCGGCCCGGCGGCTGCCGGGCTGCTTGAATACCGGAATCTCCTGCCACCATACATGACCTGGAAAGAGATTCCGGTATTTTTCGCAATTCCGCTACACCGAATTGCGAAAAAACCGGAATGACAAGATAGCCTATTGTTTCTAACCAAAACATATATCTTGCTGGAATTCCATGAATAAGAGTTTGAACGAAAACTTCTGTGGAGCTCTCGGTTAGCTCGCGGTGTGATTGGAAGCGTGCAGGTCGGTTGGCAGAGAAATGGTGAAGGTCGTCCCTCGGCCCACCTCGCTTTTCACCGAAATCTCCCCTCTGTGCTTGGTGATGATGCTGTAGGAGGTGTACAAGCCCGTGCGCATGCGGATGCGCGAATCTTTTTCCGTGAACCCCGGCTCAAACAGCAGGTCGATTTTTTCCGGGGGGATGCCCTTGCCGGTATCGGAGATCTTCACGATGGCCCGGTCCCGTTCGGCTGCGGTGCGGATGGTGAGGGTCCCGCTGCCGTTCAGGGCCTCGATGCCGTTTAGAATCAAGTTCATAAACACCTGGTTCAGCTCACCGGGATACCCGAAAATCTCCGGCACACGGTTGTACTCCTTCCGTACGCGGATGCCGTTCCGAATTTCGTGCTCCACCAGCGTCAGGGTGCTGTCTAAACATTCGTGCAGGTCGATCTTTTGAAAAGGGGAGCCGTCCAGCGCGGAAAAGCGCCTGAGGCTCTGCACAATTCTTTCGATGCGACCGGTTCCCTGGCTGGTCACCCGGTTGTTCTGCTCCAGCGCCTGCAACAGCGCCCGGATTTCTTCCCGGACTTTCCGTTCGTGCCATTTTTCCGGCATGGCCAGGATCTCTTTGGCTCGCTCGGTGACGCGACCGATGACGTCGGAGGCGCTTTTGATCGCGCCCGTGGGCGTGTTGATTTCGTGTGCCACGCCTGCCACCAAGCGACCGAGCGCAGCCATCTTACTGCTCTGAATAAGCTGGGCCTGGGTCGCGTTGAGTTTCCTGAGCGTTTGTTCCAGCGCCGCGTTCTTGGTCTTCAGCTCGACGTTCCGCAGTCGATAGATCTCCGCCTCTTTCTGTGAGGTTTCGATCTGGTAGGCGGCCCGCAGGTTCTCCAGCTTTTGCTCGTTGTCCTCATGAAATACTTCTTCGTGTGCCGTCTGGTACTTTTCGTGATGCTCCAGCGCCTTCTCGAACTTTCCCATGGTTTTGTAGATGCGGTACAGGGCGTGGTGCGCTTTGCTGATTTTCACCTTGGCCCGAATCTGCCGGGAAAGCTCGAGCGCCCGGGTGATAACCTCGATGGCCTCGTCGAACCGCTTCTGCTGAATGTAGATGTTCCCGATGTCCAGCAAGTTGGTGGTTTCCCCCTGCCTATATTGGAGTTGGCGGCGGAGGTCGAGACTCTGCTGGTGAAACTCCAATGCCTTATCGAACTCCTGCAGGCTCTGATAGATCTGCCCGATATCGTTCAACGTTTTCGATTCGCCGTACAAATTGGCGATGGAACGCTGAATCTTCAGGCTTCTATTCTGGAAGGCGAGGGCCTTCTTCTGATTGCCCATCGCGTGGTAAATGCTGCCGATACCGTTGAGCGAACGCGCCTGTCCATTCAGGTTTTTGGTCTCGCGGAAGATGCCCAACGATTTTTTCATGCAATCCAGCGAGCGTTCGTAGTCCTTCCAATCGTAGTAAAAAGAGCCTAGCGTGTTCAGCGCCCAGCCTTTACCGTCGCAGTCGTCGAGTTCCGCGAAAATCTTCAGTGCCTTGTTCACCGCGTCGAAGCCGCGCTGGAAATCGCCGAAACCCCAGTACACAAAAGCCAGGGCGTGATTGGCGGTGGCTTCTCCCTGCCGTTCGCCATGCTCTTCAAACCACTGCAGCGCGGCCAGCAGCGTGGTCATCGCTTTTTGCACGTCCGCGCTGGTGTAGTACAGCAGCCCGACATTGGCCCTGGCATAAGCCAGGCCGCGCGAGTAGCCGAGCTTGTTCGCCAACTCGTGCGCTTCTCTGGCCAGTTGCCCTGCACGCTCGTGTTCCACGGGCCAGAGCTGCCAGAAAAGCTCGTTGAGCAGATCGACCCGCTCGCGGCTCTCGTCCGGCGCGGCCTGCAGGCACGCCTCGAGATGTTCTACTTTCGGATGCATTTGTGAAGGTTGTAGGACAAAATCGTCCTCACAGAATTTGACCCACTGTCTTTAATATAAAACAACTTCCGGGGGAGGGGTTATTTCAGAACTCGGCAAAATCAGGTCACGGGCCCCTCCAGAGGGGACCCGCAAGCATTTCTTCTGCAGAGACGAGTGCTTTTCACAGTAACCGTGCCTCTTGAGAGGCAGTTCCGCTTTCCAATCAATTGACTGCGTGAAAAATGTGATCGCGATGATTAACTGGAAAGACACTCGATGTCATTCGCGGCATCTCACGCAAATTAAACGGGAATCCTCCTGAATGACAAACCCCGGAGAGTCACATCTACTGGGTTTCCCCCGGCGCTCGGTTCAAAAGAATCTCCACCGTGGCGGGTTCATCGGTGCCATCTTCGTTGAAGTCATATTCGGCATCGCCGACGGAAAGCTGCAGCGTGTTGCCGAACAAGGTGTAAGCCGCCTTGATGTCGTCATCCTCGAGGTCCAGAAACAGGCTGTCTCCTTCTACGGAGATGGTGCCCATGTCTGTTTCGGGCGCCTGTCCGGGGAACATGGCAACCAAAATCACCTGGTTGTCTGCGCTTATGGTCAGGGTAAACGTTCCGCCCTTCGAAATAATATCGACCTTGAGGTTCCCGTCAGCCTTGCTCTTGAATTCGAATTTGGTGGCGATCCAACTCCCTATCATGTCGGCCAAGGTCACATTCCCCGGCCCGGTACTCTTGCCGTTGTTGCAGCCAAAAGTCAGAGCAGCAAGGAGTACCGCCAGAAAGAAGACGCGCAGGGCAAGTGGTGTAGTTTTCATTCTCTTCCTCCTCAAATGGTTGGAATGTTGGTTGTGTTTTGAAT
>CAYQOI010000404.1:0-3913 GCA_964419085.1 uncultured Cytophagia bacterium
GGGTGGTGTGAATCGAACAGACAGGGAACGGCAGGTTTGACAATCCCTGCTTTTTCCAGCGCGACCTCGCGCAAAGAGGAGCCAAGATAATCCGTGTGGTCCAGATCGATCCTGGTGATGATGGCCAGCAACGGGGAAAGCACGTTGGTGGCGTCAAAGCGACCACCCAGGCCCACTTCGATAATGCCGAGATCGATCTCCTGGTCGGCGAAATAGAGAAAAGCAAGCGCGGTCAACGTTTCGAAGTACGTGCATCCGAGTTGCTCAACATCTTCACGCAGCTGCACGACATAACTTCGGAACGCCTGGTCCCCGATTTCCTGACCATTCACCCTAATTCGCTCGTTGACGCGCAAGAGATGCGGTGAGGTAAATAGCCCGGTGCGATAACCCGCCGCGCGGCAAATGGACTCGAGAATCGCCGCGGTGGAGCCTTTGCCGTTGGTCCCGGCAATGTGCACCGCCCGAATTTTCTGATGGGGATTGCCATGTCGACGCAACAGGTTGCGAATATTGTCCAGACCTAGCTTCCATCCAAAGCGTTTCAGGCCATCGAGGAACTCTAATGTATCGTTTTCGTACATAGGACCACACATGTGACCGGTAAACTGTGCAATAATTTACCGTTTTATTAGTCCATAATTTGCACCTATTTGCGCCGTTTTGCTAGAAGAAGACGATCTGCGTGAATCCATCAACGAGCAAAGACACAGTGGGAACAAATCGTTACTATTTGTTTAATTTTGGCTTATGTTTACTTTCAGAAATCTTTCCGAAGTCGCAAACCGCACAAAGTTAAGGCTTCCACAACAAAATTCAAAACGCAAAATTCAGTGGCATGTATTTTGCAAAATTCTCAAACGACTCCATTTTACTTCAACGTTTAGGTTTTAAAGTGCAGCGCAAACTTTGCACATCTGTGGTTTTTTTCTGCGCCCTGCTTGCGGCAGCAGCCTTGCAAGCGGGCATCACCGGAACTTTGTCCGGGAAGGTTTTCGACAAGGAAACCGGCCAGGTCTTGCCGGGTGCCGCGATCGTGGTTGAAGGAACAACCATGGGCACAATGGCAGACAAAGATGGATTTTACATGATTCACAACCTGCCCGCCGGGAGCTACAACGTCAGTGCGAGCATGATAGGCTATGCCAAGCAGACCATTCAGCAAGTCCAAATCAACGTGGACATGAACAAGGTCTTGAACTTCTATTTGTCGACCGAAGTTCTGCCGCTGAAGGAAGTGGTCGTCACGAACCAACGCGAGCTGATTCAAAGTGACCTCACCTCCTCGACCTATTTTGTTTCCGGAGACGAAATCAACAAAACACTCCCCATCGATTCTTACCGCGATGCCGTGGCTTTGCTTCCGGGAGTTGTGGGAGATCACATTCGGGGAAGCAGAGAAGGCGGGGTGGTCTATATGCTTGACGGGCTGCCCATCCAGAGCGGCCTGTCACGAGAGATTTCCAGTTACTTTCCGAACAGCTCCATTGTGGAGATGATGGTGCAGACCGGTGGTTTTAGCGCCGAATACGGGCAGGCCACCTCCGGAATCATCAATGTGGTGACCAAAGATGGGGGCAACAAGGCGACCGGGGGGTTCAAATTCTACACGGACTTTTTTGACACCGGGCTTACCGGAAACGACAATACGCGCCGGCTGGAGCTCAACGTCGGCGGACCCATTACGGTGGGGTTTGGCGGACCGCTCCTCCACGCCCAGTACTTCGTGGCAGCCGACCTCAATCTGAGCGACACCTCGTTCCGCAAACAGATGCGACAGGCGTTTGACGCGCCGGTCTTCAGCAACTACAATCTCAACTCGAAATTGTCCTTCGACATTACAACCAACACGCGACTGACGTTTCAAGGCCTGGTTTCGAACTGGCGCTGGCGCAAATTCGACTCGCAGTGGGAACTCAATCTTTCCGGGCTGGCCGAACAAAAGCATTTCAGCCATCGCTTTAGTGTTTCGCTCGCTCACACGTTCAGTCCTAAGCTTTTCGCTTCAATTCGGATCGCCGATTACGCCAACAAGAAGGAAGTCCTGGGTTCTACCGATCCTTCCGACCTCTTATTCGAGGACCCCTCCGACCCGACAAGCCGTATTCTGGAAGGCACGCAGCCGTGGCGTGAGCACACGAAAGAGCGCATCGATGTCGTCAAATTTGACCTGGTGGGCCAACTCTCCGACCACCATCTGCTGAAGACCGGACTTGATTTTCAGAACTACAAGCTCAATTCTGACAAAATCAACTTCACCGCGCTTCCATCCCTGGGAAACACCCGCTCGCTCATACTGAGCAAGAACGCGGACAACTTCGACTACACGCCACAGTTCTTCGCACTGTACATACAGGACAACCTGCGGGTCAAAGGTATCTCTGCGAATCTGGGCATCAGATATGATATCTTTTCTCCGCAAATCGTGCTTCCGGAGCCGCCGCAGGAATTCCAGGAATTGCGAACCAGACTGCGTGCACCGCTGACGGTAACAAGTGGACAAACCCAGGCGCCCATCTCCCCGCGGTTGGGCGTTTCGATTCCTCTGTCCGACAATGAACGTCTGCACGTAAACTACGGCTGGTACTATCAGATGCCCCCGCTCTACTATCTGTACGCCAACGCGGGAAGAAGCCTGGACAGCTATTTTCCCTTTGTGGGAAGCGTTGACCTGAAGCCCATAAAAACGATTTCTACCGAATTCAGCTATAGAAGGATCGTCGCACACGACCTGCTGTTCGTTTTGACCGGCTTTACCAAGCAATTTGAGAACCTGGTGGACACCCAGGTGTTCGCGCTCCCCGATAGCCTGATCGGGGCAGAGACCTCCACGGCCGGTTTCGCCAAATATACCAATTCGGCATCGGGCAGCGCCGCGGGCTTCGAGGTGACGCTTCAGAAGCACCTCACCCCTCGGCTCTCAGGAAGAATCAGCTACACATACATGAAGGCCAGGGGGACCAGCTCAACTGCCGAAGACGGCTACAACGTTGCGGTTTTCGGGGCGCCGGCGACTGGGGGAAGGGACTTCCCACTCAGCTGGGACCAGCGCCATTCGCTCATCGTAGATGCCCGGTATGAATCGCCGGCGGCTGATTTCACCGCGCTGTATCGTCTTTTCAGCCCCCTTCCGGTCACGACCCCGGGAAGCGCCGTGCCCAACGATGCCAGAATGTCGTGGCGAAACATTCTGGACCTCAAGGTGAGTGTGCACACCAAGCGACTGCTCCACGGCCGGCTTAAGCCGTTTTTCGAGCTGCGCAACCTTTTCGATGAGAAAAACATCATCAATCGCCAGGACGACACCGGCGTGCGGGCCTACCGCCTATTCGACCCGATCAATTCCAATCAGGGACGGCGTTTCCGGTTGGGAATGACCGTGGACTTTTGAGCCATCGAAACACCCGAGCAAACCAAAAAAGCCTGCTCCAACATTGGGGCAGGCTTTTTTGGTGCCACAGCACAGGTTTTTATCCGCGTACGTATTTTTTATAACGCTCGTTGATTCTCCCCCAGTGCAAGTTGTTGAGGAAGTTATCGATGTACTTGGCACGGCCCGGCCCATCTTTGTGGTAGTAGGCGTGCTCGAAGACGTCACAGGAGATGAGGGGAATCCCGCCCCAAATGGCGCCGTACTGATGCTCATCCACCAGCACATTGATGAGGCGGTTTGAATAGAGCGCATCGTAAACCAAGAGGCCCCAGCCGCTCAACTTGGCCGCAAAAGCGGTTGCCTTGAAATCCGCTTTCCAGTTATCTACCGAGCCGAAGTCTTTCTCGATCGCAGCTTTGACATCCGGACCTTTGTTCACATCGCCATCGCCGCCCATCACCGCCCAGTACACATCGTGCAGCAACGCGCCGGAATGGTTCCAGGTGAACCGCCTTTTGAGCTCTCCGAATTCGCTCCAGT
>CAYQOI010000405.1:0-3908 GCA_964419085.1 uncultured Cytophagia bacterium
TAACCGCCGAGTTCATTTCGCCCCCCATTCCCGCACAAATCGAGGCACCACAGCCCATTTTCAGTTTGACATTCAGCACAAGATTTTTAACTTTTAGCTTTTGCAAAACCACAAGCGCACAGCGCTGTAAGCACACAAACTCGAAGGATCCCGCGAATATGAGACGACCGACGACTTTGCTCTTGCTCCTGATTGCCCTGCTTTTCCTCCCAACCCTTCCGGCTCACGCTCAGAACGGCAAGGCGGACAAACAAACCTGGCAACCCACGACCGCTTTGGAAGAAGGAATAGAACGAGCGAGAAAAAAGGACTTGAAAAAGGCCGCACTGAACTTTCAGGAAGCGCTGAACCACTGGCAGTTGCACGCGGTCGCGCGCCTCTATCTGCAGGTTCTAAAGGATGCCGAGAACAAACGGCTGAAAAAGAAAGAGGCGGTGGAGCTGTTCAAAAGCGTGGATCTGGAACGGAAAAACGACCACAAAAAGGCGCTGAAAACGATAAGCAAGCTTCTGAAAAAGAAGAAAAACTACGCCCCGTTCTACATCGTGAAAGGGGAACTTCTCGCCGATGCCGAAGATAACCAGGCTGCTGAAGCGGCGTTTGCCGCGGCCATCGACCACGCGGCCGACAGCCCGCTTCCCTATCTTCTGCGCGGCCGCTACTACGCGCGCACCCACGCGGAGGCGGAGGCCGTGGACGATTTCACCGCTGCGGTCACCACAGACCCGGACCTCGCCATCGGGTTTTTCGAGCGGGGGTTTGTCTACTGCCTGGAGAAAAAATACGATCTGGCCATCAAAGACTTTGAGGTCGCGGCGCAAACTTACCCGGCCTGGGGAAAGGCGCCCATCGTCAACGAAGCCTATTACGGCCGAGGAAGCAAACGATTCCAACAGCACTCCTACCGCCGCGCGCTGGCCGATTTCGAGCGCGCCATCCGCATCGATTCCACCTACCTCAACTCCTACCTCAACCGAGGCCTGTGCTACCGCGGGTTGAAAGCATACAGCAAGGCGTTGAAAGACTTTTCCTTCTGCATCGCACAGGATCCCGAGTTCAAGGATGCCTACTACGAGCGCGCAGCCACCTACTACACCCGCCGGCGGTACAGCCAGGCGCTTCCGGACCTGCTCAAGACGCTGGAACTGGACCCCGCGGACAAAAGAGCGCGGCTCAAGCTGGGCGAATGCTACTACCAGCTCAGAAAATACAACCAGGCCATCGCCCAGTTCGACAAACTCATCAAACAGGACAGCGGCTACTTCCTGGCTTACTACTGGAAGGGATATGCGTGCAAAGATAGCCGCAGGTACAAACAGGCGCTCGCTGCCTTTCGGCAGTTCCTGAAGCTTGCACCCCAGCACTACTACAAGCAGATCGCGCACGCACAGGTGGAGATCAAAAGGATCAAAGCCGGCATCCGCTAAGGTTGGCCGCGCAACCGGTCCAGCCCGAGAAACGCGACCGGGTGCCCGGTCGCCCCGGTCAGTGCCAGGTCCGCGAGAACTTCCCCCACCACCGGTGCAAATTTAAAGCCGTGCCCGGAAAAGCCTGCGGCAAACAGGACATCGGGCTCACCCGGGCAAGAATCGATCACGAAATTGTGGTCCGGGGTCATGGTGTACATGCAGACGCTGAACCGGGTGCGTTTAGGCTGGAAGCCCGGGAACGTCTGTTCGATGAACCGCCGAGTGGGATCTTCATCCCCCGGCAACAGCTCGCGCGCGATGCGCTCCGGTTCGGTGAGCCGGGCCTGCACGTGTTCACCGATTTTCACCCCCAATTCATCTACGGCCGGAAAGCCGTAAAACCCACCCGCCTCGGTTTCCACATAAAACGTCGGAAATACGCCCAGCCGGTAATCGGAGATGTTGGGCGAATCGTACCAAAGCACCACCTTGCGCCAGACCTCAAGAGGGAGGTGGAGGCGTTTCAGGAGCTCCGTGCTCCAGGCCCCTGCGGTGATGATGAGCTTTTTCGTCCGGATTTCCTTTCGGGTGGTGCGAACGTGCAGCCCGTTTTTGACGCTGGACCAGCGTACGACTTTCTCCCCGGTGAAGATCTCCGCACCCGCGGCGCGGGCCAGCCGCACCAACTGAAGGACGCAGCGCTCTACGTAGAGGAAGCCGGCGACGGGATCGTAGTAGGCGACGAAATCATCCGGGATGGAAAATTGCGGAAAACGGCTTTTCGCGTCGCGGCCGCTCAGGCGCTCGTGCGGCAGGTCGTGTGCGGCGTAACACGCCTCCAACCCGCGGATGACCTCGCTGTTCTCCTCTCCCGCGAGCAAAAGCCCGTTCTCCACAAACAGACGCTCGCCGCTCTCGGTCTCCCATTCGCGCCACAATTGGTAGGCGCGCTCCAGCAGCGGCAGATAGTCCGGGTGCTCGAAGTAGGCTTTGCGGATGATCCGCGTCTCCCCGTGAGAGCTACCGAGATGGTGCCCCGGCGTGAATTGCTCCACCCCACAGACCCTCGCGCCACGGCGGGCCAGGTGATAGAGCGTTGCGCTGCCCATGCCCCCGACGCCGACGACAACCACGTCATAGTCTGTTCGAGACACGGCCACCCTGCGCGTTAAATAAGGTTGTGATTTCCCCGGATCCGCGACACGAGGATACCCGCGACGCCGGGACCCGAGTTTACCGGAAAAACGCCTGAAAGCTCTGGTAAAGCCACCAGAGGTCGACTTTGGAGCTGAGCGAATACGGCGAGTGCATCGAAAGCAGCGGAACACCGCAGTCCAGCACTTCCATGTTTTCGCGAGAAAGAAAATTGCCGATGGTCCCCCCGCCGCCGATGTCGACTTTGTAGGTGTGCGTCTGGTAGGGGATATGTGCCTCTTCCAACAGTTTCCGGAATCGGGCGGTGAATTCGCTGTTGGGGCTGTTGCCGCGGCCGTAAAGCTTGATCACCACGCCGTAGCCGAGACGGGCCGAATTTCCCGCTTCCTGCACGTCGGGAAACAGCGGATTGATGCCGGTGGTGACGTCCGCAGAGAGCGCCCGCGTACTGCGCAACACCCGGCGCAGATCGTATTCCGAAGCTTCAGCGGGGCTCTGGAGATGGAGCAACCTTCCCAGCAATGCACGCAGATAATCCGAATTGGCGCCGGTGTTGTTGTTGGACCCCGTCTCTTCGTTGTCCACGAGAAACGCGACCGTCGTGTAAGTGGGGTGCGACACCGCCATGCTGGCCCGCGCGGCGACGTAGCTGCACAAGCGGTCATCCTGGCCGTAGGCCGCGACCAGGCTTTTGTCGAAGCCCACATCCCGCGGCGCGAGGGCCGGCACCAGAGCCAGTTCTGCGGAAATGAAATCCGCGGGCACCATCTGGTAGGTCGTCTTCAAATACGTCTCCACCTGCTGCACGAGATCGTGGTCTTCTGCCGGGATGGTACCCACGATGGGGTCCAGCTCCTCGCCCCGAATCACCTGGGGCGCGGTGCGGCTGCGGTACGGCCGGTCCACGTGCGGCGCCAGATCCGAGATGATGAACACCGGTTCGCCGGGACGGTTGCCCACCTCCACCCAGGTGGTGGTTCCGTCGGTCTTGTCCACGCGTCCCATGAGGGCCAACGGCACGTTGACCCACTGGTATTTCTTGATCCCGCCGTGGTACATGGTCTGGAACAGGACAAAACCGTGGCGATCGTAGAGCGGCCGGCCTTTGAGTTCCAACCGCGGGGAATCGATGTGCCCCCCGATGATCCGCACGCCTTCATCCAACTTTTTCTTGCCGACCACGATGAGGCAGACGGTCCGGTCCCGGTTGACGTCGTAGTACCGCGCGCCCGCTTGCCAGGTGGCGTTGTCCGTCAGGCGCTTGTAGCCGTTTTTCTCCGCCAGCGCCACAACCTCCCGGACCGTGGTCAACTCGGTTTTCGCGTTGGTTAGAAAAGCTTTGTA
>CAYQOI010000406.1:0-3892 GCA_964419085.1 uncultured Cytophagia bacterium
GGGATGTAGCACACCGGGTGCTCTTCCACAAGATAAGTGAGACCGGCTTTGTCGTACCGGGTGACCAGGATCTCGAAGGGGAGGTAGGTCAGGATGTCGTCGGGAACAACGATCAGGGTTTGGCCGCGGCGCAAGAGCGAACCCAGGGGAGCTTGCAAGATTTTGACGTAGAGGTCGTGCAACAGCTTCGGCTGCAGGTTGGCCCACCGGTGATCCACGGGGACATCCGTGGGCTGCTTGGTTACCTGAAACAGCGGACTGATTTCTGCCAGCGCGCGGCGGAGCTCCGTCCGCGTCATCTCGATCTTCTCGAACGCGACCGTGTCACGGGTCACCCCCCACACCAGGCTCTCCTGGTCACCGACCAGATACGAGACGATGACGGTGTTCTCCGGTAACAATTCGGCCTGGAGTTGGTCTACAGAGGGGGCCTTCGGGTTGACCAATTCGTGATAGCCGGGAGATTCACGCTCTATCTGGTCCAGGAGACGACTTCTTTGCAATTCCAACTGGTCGATCTCGCCGCGCAACGTCACGACCACCTGGCGGTCCTGCGCAGCGGTGCTTTTGCCGAGCTCCTCGGAGAGCGCCAGGTGCTTCTCCTGGAGTTGCTTCTGTTTTATGAGATAGGCTTCTTTGAGCCGCAGCGGCACATCCTCCAGATTCTGCAGAATATGGCTCTTGTACAACGTTTCCAGCAACCGTTGCGCCCTGGCCTTTTCCGCGACCAGGTAAGCCCGCCGGTCGAAGCCTTGCAGGGGATGCTTGAGATGGCGCCGATACAGCAGGCCCGCCAAACGCACGTAGACGTCGTACTTGTCCTCCAGAAAGCCCCATTCCTGTTGTTCCGCCTGGAGTTTGTCTCGTATGGATTCGAAGCTGCGTATCGCGCGTTCGTAGAATTCTGTGGCTTTCAAAGGACGGTCTTGTTTCTCAAAAGTTCTGGCCAGCCCCGCTTGTGCCCGCCATAAAGCCTCTGGCCGCTCGATAGCCTGCGCGATGCTCGCAGCTTGCTCAAAGGTGTGTTGGGCCCGGGTGTATTCTCCTGCCAGGAGTTGGTTTTTTCCCAGCCCCAACAGGATGGCTTCGTGCACACCTCTGGCAAAAATCCGGGGTTGCATCTGAAGCGCCCGGCGATAAACCTGGTTGGCTTTATCGAGCTTTCCTTCGTCGCGATAGATCTCACCGATCCGGATCAGGAGGTTGCAGATTTGATGACTTTCGGTCTTGAGGGGCGCCAGCAGCTCCATCGCCTCCTGGTAATGCCGGATGGCCTCCGCGTTCTCGTTGAGATGCGTCAGGATCTTGCCCTTGACCATCAGATAAGTTGCTCGCACCTTGGCCCACCCCTGCTGATCCAGCGGCTGTAAAAGCCGGAGGCTCTCGTTTATCGCATCCAGCGCGAAGGCATAGCTGCCGAGCCTTTCATACAAGCCCGCGATGTTGCCGAGACAAATGGCTTCGGAGCCTCTTTGATTCCAGCGGCGATAGAGCTCCCGTGCCCGATGGTAGTCGTTCAGTGCTTCGGAGTAGTCGCCGAGCATGCTGTGCATAATTGCCATGTAATTGAGATTGGAGGCCTGTCCCTCCTCGTCATCCAGGCGCACGCACAGCTCGTAAGCCTGGTTGGCGTAAACCAGAGCCGAGCGGAAATCTTCGACGTACCAGTACAGGCGGGCGAGATTCTGGCGCGTGAGCCCTTCTTTCTCCCAGGAACCGATTTTCTGGCTGAGTGACAGCGCGTGGCCTAATTCATCCAGCGCGTCTCGGACCCGGCCTTGCTTGTTGGCGATGAGGCCAGATAGATTGAGCAGCTCGATCTCGATTTCCACATCGTCGTTTTGCCGGGCCAACCGCAAGCCTTTTTGGCAGTTTTTTCTGGCCTCGGCGTACTCCCCGGCTCGGTATTGTGCCTCGCTCAGGTAGAAGTAGGCCCAGGTGAGCGAGCCGTCCAGTTCCAGCGCCTGCTTCGCCGCCTCTCTCTCGTTGTCGCTTTGCATCTCAAGGCCGTAGACATGGGCCAGACCCACCTGTACGGCGGCCAGCTTCGGATGCTGCTGTGCCAGTGCGCGGAGGGCTTTCTCGGCATTCTGCAACGAGGCGTTGACGCTGACAAAATCGCGATACGCCGCGACATAATCGTATTTGAGGCGAATGGCTTTCACAATCGAATCGTAGGCCTTTTGCCACTGTTTTCGTTCTCTCTGGACCAGACCCAATGCATGAAACGCGTAGGGATTGCGCGGGAAGGATTGGACAAAGCCGGAGAAATAGTCTTCGGCGGCGTCCAGTTGTCCGGCATATTTTGCGACTTCCACCAGCTTGGTGTAAGCGGGAGCAAAACTCGAATCCCGGGAGATGAGCGCCTTGAGTTGGGCGATAGCCTGTTCGTACTTTTGTTTCCCCACAAGGTCGAGCACCGCGAGATAGCGTGCGCGACGTGATGACGAGGGTAATTCCTGCACACCCGCGGGGTGTTGTGCCACGGAAAGCGGGAAGAACCCGGCGCGGCCCACAGCGAATGAGGCGCCGCGCCCTCGCGTGGTCGGCCCGGCCGGCAAATGGTGACGACGGTTAGCCCGGATGAGCAAAAACATCCCGACCACCCCGAGGATGAGCAAGAATACTCTGACTCCTGGAGTTTTACTCCCGTTGCGCATGGTCACAGATGCCGTATGGAGGGTTAGAAAAAATCAGTTTTCAGAGGCTGTGACAAATATACACGGTTTGAGGCGCAATTGCAACAAGAAAAGCCCGGTTTACCGGTAAGCTGAGGGTTAGCGCGCCCATCCTCCATTGGGGGGAAGGAACAAAAGCAGGAGGAGGGCGCGCATTCATTCGTGCGGTCTTAAGCCCCGGGTTCATTTCCGCTGCCACCTTGCAAGACGACAGGAAGCGACTATCTGGTCAGAGATTTACCCTGCGGTAAACCCGGGAGAGATGCTTTTGCAGCACCTTCCCGCGTGCCTTCACAGAAGATGTGCCACCACCGACTTTTTGTACGGGGTGCGCTTCCTGGCATCCTGCATTTACCAGCACCGTATCGAACATCCATTTCGACCCACTGCTCATTGTGAGAAAGAGGTTTCCGGCTCCACCCGCGATTTTGGTGACCTTTAACGAGAACTGTCCTTCACCCGGCGAGGTGATTTCGTACCTGTCGTAAGCGGAATACTGTGTGCTGCCGCCCCAGTTGAGTTCGATAGTTGCCGTCGAAAAGGACGTCAGTTTGTAGCTTCCGGCGCAGTAGTAGGTTCCATTCATCTGGTTGGAGACCGTTGCGCCTTCGGGGCCCACGAGGCAATCGACGGTGATCACGTCGGCGCCGGGTCTGCCGAAGCCCGCCTCGTAATGATCGACCTGGCGGCAGAATTCCACCTCGTGTCCTTCGCCTTCGCCGCAACGAAGCAGTGCAGGCCCGGAGGGTCCACCCCCTCCGCAACCGTACAGGCCCATCACCAACACGGCGAGAGCCACCAACCCGCAACATGTCTGTTTCATGGTTTGTTCCTCCCAGAATTAGCTCACAGAGAACAAACAAAGGACCCGGTCTGCCCACCCCATGGGCTGCCCTCCGGGTGGGCGCAGATCAGACGGCTGGGCCGTCGCGTCAGGTTTCACGCTGAAACTCCCGGGTCATTTTGATGACCTTTTGTAGTTGCTCGAGCATCTGCGGGGCCACCGGATGATACCGTGTCGTGCCCCAGATTTTGTATGGAGGCTTGAGCTCAAGTCCTTTGCTGCCCAGGACAGAGCCAGAGGCAAATGTGTGCACCATCATTTCCCCTTTTTCGTTGATCATTCCGGTGGCCAGGGTCCCGTTGGGAAAGTAAAAATCACTATTTCGTTCGATCCTGAAGGTCTCCAGGCCCACGGCTTTGGCGTCGCGCTT
>CAYQOI010000407.1:0-3890 GCA_964419085.1 uncultured Cytophagia bacterium
GCGCACTCGGACAAAAGAAATTATCAGAACAATTCACGAATGGGGTGTTTACAGTCGTCTCCAGCGAGGCCGTTTGTCACTCAGGAGGAGTCTTGCCTGATGTTTAAGTCCTTGTTTGCTCAAGAGATTCTTCCCGAATGACAGTCAGTTTGCGAATTATTCAGGTTCACACAAACGCAAAACAGAGGTACCGGATGGCTTTGCCCTTCTCCCGGTGCAAACGCTCGTATTTGGTGCAAATATATCGCGGGTCCGCTGCATCTTCGAGGTCCGGTAAACGCGTTTCAGCCACAAGAACGCGGCCGCCCGCCTCGCGCACGGTCTCCAGCGTGTAGGCGTAAAGTCCCGGGTCATCGGTTTTGAGATGAACTCGCCCCTCCGGGCGCAGCAGTTTGCGGTACAGGGCCAGATATTTGGGTGACGTGAGCCGGTGCCGGGCGCGGCTGGGTTTTGGAAACGGATCCGGAAAAGGCAGCCAGATCTCCTCCACCTCCCCTTCCTCAAAAAACTGCAGCAGGCGATCGGCGTAAACGCGCAGAAACGCGACGTTGCTCACGCCCTGTTCCAGGGCCGTTGTTGCCGCTTTCCACAGCCGGGCGCCCTTCACATCGACGCCGATGAAATTTCGCTGCGGAAACCGGCGGGCCAGCGCGATGCTGTACTCACCCCAACCGCAGCCCAGTTCCACAGTAACCGGGTCTTGGTTGCCGAAAAAAGCGTGGTACCAGCCCGGCAAGAGTCCCGCCTCCCCCTCGAATGCGTTGGGCAGCGAGGCGAGCTCTGCCATTTTCTTGCGTTTCTTTCTGGGCACTTTTTGATTGATCGCTCGGTGAACTTGTTCTATATTGACTTCAGCGGGACTGCTTTTACACCCGGAGCAGCGCCCGGCCATTCAAAATGAAAACAAATCCACGAGATTTGCAACCTTTTTCGTGCTTTAGAATCGCAAGCCACATGATCAGAGTGACGCCAACAATCACCCTGCGGGACGAAGATTTTGAGGAAGAGTTTATCCGCTCTTCGGGGCCCGGCGGCCAGAACGTCAACAAGGTGGCCACCGCGGTGCAGCTTCGTTTCAAAGTCCGCGAAGCACGTGGTCTACCGGACGACGTGCGCGAGCGGCTGCTCCGGCTGGCGGGTAAAAGACTCAACGACCGGGGTGAGCTGATCATCCACGCGCGGCGCTACCGCTCTCAGGAGCGCAACCGGATGGATGCCCGCGCCAGACTGGTCGCGCTGGTGAAGAAAGCCGCGGCCGCGCCCAAACCCAGGCGACCCACGCGTCCATCTGCGGCAGCGAAGGCCGCCCGGTTGCAGGCCAAACGTCACCGCGCGGTCATCAAGCGACTGCGGAAGTTCGACCCGGAGCGGGAGGAATAGTTCCCGGATCAGCCAAAAACAGGAGGACCCTATGGCATCAACGACCGAACAACTTCGGGAAGAGCAGAGCCAGATAATCTTGCAGCGGTTCGAAGCGCGATCCCGCAGCTTCCGCCGTCTGGTTGCAGGGCTGGTGGGCTTCGCGCTGGCGTACTTCTTCATCGTGCTATTCCCCTACGTCTCTATCCAGTTCGAAAAGCAGCGCACGGCCTCGCGGTTGCAAAGCCTGCCCGGGGAAATCCAGCAGCGCCAAGAGCAAATCGCGCAGTACCAGAAAGTAGTGGAGGGCGTGGAGACGCTGCGCGATGAGATCTATCAGTTCCCCGAGATTCTGCGCGCGTTTCTGTTTTCCAGCCTCTCCGGTTCACCGCAACCGCGCCCTAACGGGTCGCCCGGTTTCCCAGGCCCCGATACGGGCCAGGCGCTGAACGTCCAGCAGATGGTGCAGCAACCCCTGAACATGCCACAACAAGTCCAGCAGCAGGCCGCGCCGGCGCTCCCACCTGACCCGTGCGGCGGAATGGCCGGCGAGGAGCAAACAAACTGCCAGGTGCATCAGTTCGTGCTGGCACAATTCGACAATTACGGCGCGACCCTGCGCGACAACGTGCTGGTGCCGCTGAAAAGTCTGCAGAACGAGGCCAGCCTGCACTTTGACCCCAGCATCCTGGAGCAAGGCTTGCAGCAACTGCAATCCTCCTTCAAACGGCTGCTGGATGAAAACCCCAGATTCTGGAAAACCTACAGCGGTAAAGAGGGCTTCAGCGTAAGACTCAGCGAACAGGTGAGCCGTTTTTGGGCCAAGTACGATTCGGTCATCCGGAATGAGAGCCGGCATCTGGAAAAAGAGCTCGGCGCATTGCAAGCATCAAAGGACCGCCTGGAGGATCAGAAGAAGGCGCTGAGCGGCCAGGAGGAAGTGCTGAGCACCCGACTCAGCCAGATCGAATCGCCGCTGGGCAAGCTTCCCGTAGGTCTGGTGGAATCGGTGCTCTTCTTTCCGGTGCTGCTGGCCATCGGCTTTCTGGTGAGCACGGGTCAATTCGCGGAGCTGATCCGTCTGCGCAGCGCGTTTCATCGCCTGGCCTTGAGCAAGGACCCGGCCCGTCACATTCTCACCGACCAGCAGATCGCCTTAACCGCACCGCTCTGGCTGGACCCGGCCGACCACGAGCAAAAAAAGGTCATCCCGTTTCTCATTCTCTTCGCGCCGGCCTTCATCTTTGTGGTCGCCTGCGGTCTCATTTTCTACGTCTGGTCGCTTCCGGACGCGCTCTCCGGAAGCGGTGTGCTGAACCGCTGGGTGTACGGCGCGCTGTACCTGGTGAGCGCGGGGTTCATCGTTTACGCTGCGCTGCAGGGGCGCAGCGGCGTCAGGAATTATTCCCCGGCGGCCCAGGAAGCCTGACACCCGTCTGGTCTTTACCCGTTACTGTAATACTGGATACTGGAGATAGTCATGACCATTAGTGTCCGGCTAAAGGAGCAAAACAGTGTCCCCAAGTGTTTTAAAAACCATAGGCCGACTACACCCGGAATGTCAACCGTGACCTGGTTTTGGACGCGAGCCGTAACACCCCCCTTAGGGGGCTGTCCAAAAAGTCGGCCTTTTCTGTCATTCCTGCGAAGGCAGGAATCTCTAACATGCTGATTTTAATAGACTCCTGCATTCGCAGGAGTGACAAATTGGTGCTCTTTTCCGACTTTTTGGACAGCCCCAGATTAGCCTCGAAATAACACGACATGAATGTCGATTTACCAAAAAATCGGGGCTTTTTGGACAGCCCCAATTAAAGGGGGGTGTCATTAGCAAACGCTCATTTCAATACTCAACCGGACACTCAAGAGTCATGACATGTAACTACTGACGGCTTTGAGGTTGCAGATGGTCATGGCAAATAGCCTGAATAATTCGCAAATTTCCTGTCATTCAGGAGGAATCTTTTTAGCAAGCAAGGATTAGGCAGCAGACAAGACTCCTCCTGAGTGACACACGAATGAATTATTTGGATTAGGTGCAAGTGGGAAATAATGCAGGATAGAGACATGTCTATCTCTCACGAGGTTGGATTCCTTTGTCAACATTTGCTTTGCAGAAGAGCCGAAAAAACCGCGTAGCGGTGATATGTTTATAGCACTTCATCCATTCATCCTCGAGAGAACCCCGTAAGGGGTGACATGTCGAAACGAGTGTCTCGTGTCCAGCAAGAGAATGTGGGACATGGAGAGGACACGCGTGCGGCGCAAAGCGCTTGCAATTCTCCCGCAGATTTGCTTTATTCTGTCATGCGAAGTGCGGTAGCCAGGCCACTCTCAGAACGTGTCCACTTCTCCTGGATTCTGAGCGCCAGAAAAGATCTGCTTTTTTACATCGGTTCAGCCCTGGCCGGTTGGCTCTACGTGGGGATAATTTACTACGCCATTCGGACGCTCGACGATCCGCTGCACCAGCCGCTGGGCATGTTGAAGCTCGGTGGCATCCACGTTCCGCTGACCCTGGAGGTGCTGGT
>CAYQOI010000408.1:0-3685 GCA_964419085.1 uncultured Cytophagia bacterium
GTCTTTCTTGTCTAACGCAAGCCCGACAACCGCATCTTTGAGAGAAAGCCTCCGCGTGAATTTGTTGTTTGCGTATTCGAAAAGCCCGACGTCCGTGCCCACCAGAAGCGTGCCGTCCTTTCGCAGCAGGAGCGTTCGGACCGCAGTTGACGGGAAGCCCGATTCTTCCGAAGAAAACACCAGGAAGCGCTGCCCATCCCAGCGCGCCAAACCGCGGTTTGTCCCGCACCAGAGCCGATTCTTCTCATCGACGACGAGCGCCAGAACTTGGTTTGCCGGCAGACCGTCCTCGGTGGCGTAGTTGTGAAACCCACCATGCCGCCAGCTGGAAAGACCGTCATTCGTCCCCACCCAGATCCTGCCGGTGGAGTCCTGTGCAACGACATTGATCCAGTCGTTTCTCAGGCCGTGGCGCACGCTAAACACTTCAAATTCCTCGCCGTCAAAACAATTCAATCCGGCCTGCGTGCCGATCCAGATGTAGCCCTGGCGGTCCTGAAAAATCGTCTGCGCTACCAGTTGCGAGAGGCCGTCATCGCCGGTGTAGTTGCGAAAGCGGTACTGCTGGGCTTGCAACGACTCGAGGATGAAAAGGTAAAAGCCCAGGCCGAGGAGGAGGCCAAACTTACGAATTCCCCACGAGAAGACTCTTTTTGCGCACCACATGGTCGTCTCAGTTTATCCGGTCTTCGAGGTTCAAGGTAGCCTGCAAAACATCGAGGAGTTCGCGCTTGTGAAACGGCTTGGTAAGAAAGCCGGTGCATCCGGCTTCGAGACATTTGTCCCGCTCGCGCTTGTCGTCATGCGCGGTGAGCGCGATAATGGGGAGGTCCTTCTTGTCCTTTAATTTGCGAATCTCTTTGGTGGCTTCGTAGCCGTTCATGACGGGCATTTCCATATCCATGAGCACCACGGAGACGTCCTGGTGCGCGACGCGGTCTACCGCTTCTTTGCCGTTGTGCGCGACACTGATCCGGTACACGCCTTCATTGCTGAGCTGCCGTAACAACAAGGTTCGATTGTCTTCCGAATCGTCTACGATGAGGATTCTGGGTCGGGTATCCAGCCACTTTTCTATCATTTCCAGCAGGGTCTTCTTCTTGAGCGGTTTGGTCAAATAGTCGTCCATATCGTTTTCCAGACATTTTTCTCGGTACCCTTCCACGGCGTGTGCGGTGAGGGCGATGATAGGGGTGCGTTCGCGTCCCTGAGACGCCTCCTCCAGCCTGATGGCCTGGGTGGCCTCAAACCCATCCATCACCGGCATCTGGATATCCATCAAGATCATGTCATACGGCTCTTTCCGCACGGCTTCCAGCGCCTGGGCACCATCAGCCGCGGTGTCCACCTTGCAACCCACTCTCGTCAGCATCTTTTTGGCGAGTAATAGGTTGTCCTGCATGTCGTCTACCACTAAGACGCGGCGCTCAGCCAGGACAGGCGCAGACTTGGTGCGCTCGGGTGGGGTGACCGTCTGTCCTACCGACTGAGGTTCCAACAAGACGTCCGCGATAATGTCGTAGAGTCGCGACTGTTTGATGGGTTTGCTAATACAGCGCCCGATTTTCAGTTTCCGTTGTGTCTCGTTTGTCAGCCTGCCCCAGGAGGAAAGCATGATCATCTTGACTTCGGTGAGCTTTAGATCTTTGCGAATCCGGCTGGCAACCTCCAGACCATCCATCACAGGCATCTGGTGATCGAGAATGATGAGGTCCACCGGGGCCTTCCCGCGCCTTAGCATCGAGAGGGCCTTCTCCCCGCTGTGCGCCTCTAGAACCCGAAACCCCCAACTCCCCAGGGTCTTGCGCAGGATGAAACAATTGGTGGCGTTGTCGTCCACAACCAAAACGGTCTTGCCCTCAAAGTCCGCCGTCTGCTCGCGCGGTGCCGTTGCCTGTTTGCCTTCCCCTACCGGCATATGCAGAACGAAATGAAAGACGGTTCCCTTGCCCAATTCGCTCTCCACCCAGATCCTTCCGCCCATCAGCTCCACCAGAGAACGGGTGATGCTCAATCCCAATCCCGTTCCGCCGTGCTTGCGGGTGGTAGAGCTGTCTTCCTGTGCAAATTTGTCGAAAATCTTGTTGAGATTCTCCCTGGCGATCCCTTTCCCGGTATCCGCCACGGAAAAATGCAATCCCAGCCGCTCTTCACCTCCGGACGCCTGTGCTGATTCGGCAGGCACCACCTTGATGGCGATTTCTCCTGTCTCGGTGAACTTGAGCGCGTTGCCTACGAGATTGACCAGAATCTGTTGCAGTCGCGTGGGATCGCCGATCACCCACTGGGGCAAACCCGGCTCCACAAAAGTCGTGAGTTCCAGGTTTTTGCTTTGGGTGCGCACATTCAAGATTTCTGCGACCTTTTCCACCACCTCCACAAAATTGAACTCGATCTGCTCCAGCTCCAGCAGGCCCGCTTCGATCTTGGAAAAATCGAGGATGTCGTTGACGATATCCAACAGCGATTCCGAAGCGGAATGCACCACTTGCAGATACTCCCGCTGTTCGGTAGAAAGCTCGGTGTCCAGACAGAGCTCGCTCATCCCGATGATGGCATTGAGCGGCGTCCGGATCTCGTGGCTCATCTTGGCAAGAAACTCAGATTTGTAGCGGCTGGCCTGAGCCAGTTCCTTCGCCTTCTCTTCGATCTGTTTTTGCGCCACTTCCAGGTCGACGTTTTTCTTCTTCAACAGCTCCTGCTGTTTCTCCAGAACCCGTTTCTGTTGCTCCAGTTCCTGATTTACCAGACGCAACTCGCGCTGCTGCGCCCGGAGCTCTTTTGCCTGCTGTTGTGTTTCGTCAAGCAGCCTGCGGGTTTTGGCGCGAGACTCGGCCGAATCCAGCGCGATGGCCACATTCTCCAGAGACTTGTCCAGACATTCGAGCTGCGCCTCATCGAGCGCCCACATGCTCCCAAGCTCGATAACCCCCAACGTCTTGCCATGTACCACCAGCGGGGCGACCAAAATCGTCGACGGTGGACAATCGAGCGCGGCGGAATCGATTCTGAGCGACTCCGGCGGCACCTCGTCGACCACGAGTCGCTCCTGTTTTAGGGCAGCCTGTCCGATGAGCCCTTCACCAAGCCGAAAGGTGCGCGAGCGTTCCTCGGGCGGCAGCGCGTGGCCTGCCACCAGATTCAAAACCTCATTCTCCTCGTCGAGCAAATAGAGTGCACCTACCTGGATGTTGAGGTGGTCTGCGCAAAACTGGAGAACGTTTTGTGCGAGCTGTTTGGTGCTGAGATCTCCCTGTATCTGACTGTTCAATTCTGTGAGACCGGCCTTTTGCCAATCCTGCACCTCGTTGATCTTGACGGCTTCTCTCAGGCTGATCAAGACCCGGTTCAACGCCTCTGTCAGAGTGCGGATTTCAGGCGGGCCGGTGACATCGATGTACAAATCGTGATTGCCCGCCGCCACCTGATGCGCAAGCATCCGCAGTTGAGTCAAAGGCAAGAAAATCGCGCGCAGCAAAAACAACGAAACCGTAAGCCCCAGGACGAACAAGGCCAGGCTGAGCAAAACGGGTAAACTCAGCAGCGCCGAGCCAAAAGGCGGCAAAAAGGAAAGCGAGTAAGCCGCGATCATCCGCAGGCGCCCGGGCGCCGTCGGGTCCAGCGGCACGGCGATCCACAGAAGGCCCCCCTGTTTGAACGTCCCCTGCTCCCCAGGAATGTCGGG
>CAYQOI010000408.1:3695-3888 GCA_964419085.1 uncultured Cytophagia bacterium
CCCGACTTTTGCTGGAATCGAGCAACGTGACAAACAGGAGACCGGGATCCGCGGCCGCCCACTCGCGCAACGCAGCCCCCAAATTCAGACGGGAGGCAGGATTGGCCCGCTCCATATTCTGAGAAAGCCAGTGCGCGGCAATCTTGAGATTCCGACGCTGGAGCGCGATCCGCTGCGCCTGCTTTTGGTGTTG
>CAYQOI010000409.1:0-3886 GCA_964419085.1 uncultured Cytophagia bacterium
CAAGTTTTGCTCTTTTGACCGGACACTAATGATTCTCAACGACCACTGCGTCTCCGCGAGAATAATTCAACTCAAAAACCATGGTACGGGCTGGCAGGATCGGGTCGCACACAAAAAAGCGCAGAGCCTGACGCCCTGCGCTCGGTTTCAAGCATCTAATTGGGGAAAAACGTCGGCCTACGCTTCCAGCACTTTCCGGATGCGTTCAAAGGCCCAATCCAGCTCCTCCTGGGTGATCACCAGAGGCGGGGCAAAGCGGATCACGTTTTCGTGCGTTTCCTTGCAGAGCAGCCCCTCGTCCTTCAGCGCCTCACAGAACGGCCGGACTTTCTGGTCCATCTCCACACCGATGAACAGCCCTTTCCCGCGCACGTCCACGATGTGCGGATTCTCGATGGTGCGCAACTGTTCCAGGAATCCCCGGCCCAGCCGGTCGGCGCGTTCGGGCAGATTTTCCTCCAGCAGCACATCCAGCGACGCCAGCGCCACGGCACAGGCCAGCGGATTGCCGCCAAAGGTACTGCCGTGGTCCCCTGGATTGAACACCCCCAAAACCTCCTTGTCAGAAAGAACTGCAGAAACCGGCATAAATCCGCCTGACAGGGCTTTGCCGATAATGATGACATCCGGCCGCACATCTTCGTACTGAAACGCGAACAGCCGTCCGGCACGGCCCAGGCCGCTCTGGATCTCATCCACCATGAACAGCACGTTGTTGGCCTTGCAGATTTTCTGCACCGCGGCCAGATAGCCCTCGGGCGGGATGAGAATGCCCGCCTCGCCCTGGATGGGCTCCACCAGAAACGCGCACGTGTTGGGGGTAATGGCCCGTTCCAGCGCATCGGCATCGCCGAACGGAATCAACTTGAAGCCGGGCGTAAACGGCCCGAAACCGTCCTTGTACTGCTCCTCAGAGGAAAACCCGACGATGGTGGTGGTGCGACCGTGAAAATTGTTTTCGCACACGATGATTTCGGCCTGGTCAGCCGGGAGGCCCTTGACCTTGTACCCCCACTTGCGCGCGGCTTTGATCGCGGTCTCCACCGCCTCCGCGCCGGAGTTCATCGGCAGCACCATCTCCATGCCTGCCAGTTTGGCCAACCGTTCGCAAAAAAGCGGCAGCTTGTCGTTGCGAAACGCGCGCGAGGTCAGGGTGACCTTGCCCGCCTGCTCTGTGAACGCCGCCAGAATCTTCGGGTGGCAGTGTCCCTGGTTCACCGCGGAATACGCGCTCAGGCAGTCCAGGTACTTCTTGCCGTCCACATCATAAACCCACACGCCTTCCGCGCGGGAAATCACGATATCCAGGGGATGGTAGTTGTGTGCGCCGTACCGGTCCTCCAGCGCGATGTAATCTTGTGTCGTCTTCAGCAATTTGTCCTCCTTCAGCTACGCTTCGATTTATCGAACATTTCGCTCAAAACTAAGGCAAATATTCAAGTTTTGCAAGGGGAATGTTCCACAATCAAAGAAGCACATTTAACCCTGCCGGCTCCATCCGGGTCAGTACACTTTCTTGTCCTCCAGTGCGATCCATTCCTCGAACAACGCGCGATTTTCCTCTCGCAGGAAATCGCCCACAATCTCCACCGGGCTGTTGCCCATCTCCTTCATCTTGCTGTTTGAAATAGCCAGCTCGTTGAAGCCGCCGTTTTGCGCGTCCTCGATGCGCGCACCGTAGACAATTCGCGAGATTCTCGCCCAGTGGCAGGCGCTGAAGCACATGGGGCACGGTTCGCAGGTGGAATAAATGGTACAGCCGGACAGGTCGATGGTGTGCAGTTTTCTACACGCTTCGCGGATCGCGTGCACCTCAGCGTGCGCCGTGATGTCGGTAGTGGCCCAAACCACGTTGTGAACACACGTGATCACCTCGCCGTTCTTCACAATGCAGGCCCCAAACGGCGTCTGTCCGTTTCTGACGCCCTCCCGGGCCTTCTCGATGGCCATGCGCATGAATTCTTCGTCTGTCATCTATCTCTCCTTGATTCACTTGAAAATTTTGCTCAATTCGATGTAGCCCAGGTAAGCAAACAGGGCCAAACACAAAAGTAGAAGTAGGATCGTATGCCAGCGATTGCGGAATTCCTCTCCCACCCAATCGGTGCGCGAATTCATATAAAGCAGCGTTCCCGAAAGAAACGGCATGAACAGCGCGCCCACGATGGAGTAAAAAACGATGAGACTCACCGGCTTTTGCAGCCACAGCAGGCTCAGGGGCGCGACCGCCAACCAGAGCAAAAAGCCGCGATACCACGGCGAGTCGGTGCGGATCATGGCCGCATGCTCTTCTGGCCGCAGGTGCCTGAGCAGACCCACAAAATCACAAAAGAGATAGGGAACGCCCTGCCACACGCCCAACATCGAGGTAGCCACCGCTGCCCAGAAGCCCAGGAGAAACGCCCAGTGCCCCGGCGGGCCAAGTACGTCACCCAGCATGGCAGCCATCTGGATCACGCCGCCGCTCCCACGAACCTGGATCCCGCCGACATGGAGAACACCGGCGGCCAGCACCATGATCGCCACCCCGAAGATTCCGGTGAGCACATAGGAGATGGAGAGGTCGAAACGAACGGTGGATCGCCAGCTCGCGCCACGCCAGTCGCGTTCACGCATCCAGTAGCCGTAGGCCAACAGCGTCAGACTCCCGCCGACGCCGCCGATCACGCCGAGAATGAAGGCCGGGCTGCCGGCTGGAATCGACGCCAGCGAAACCACCCGGCTTAAGGTGGCCGCGGGCGGAGCCACCCAGAGCGCACAGCCGACGATGGCGACAAACATCAGACCGATGAAGCCTTTCATCAACCGTTCAAAGCCCGCGTAGCTCCCGAGCAAAACCACGAGGGCGGCCACCAGAGAGTGGAGCGCTCCCCCTACTGCCACACTCACACGCGGCACCATCGCGTGCAGAGCCAACCCGCACGCGGAGATCAGCGCACCGCCCACCACAAAGGACCAGAGCACCAAGTAAGCCAGAAAGTAGGCCTGAACCCAGCGTCCCAACCGCTGCACCCACCCCTCGAGCAGCGTGGTTCCGGTGGCCAGTTGCCATCGGGCCAGACCTTCGTTGAGCACGAACTTGAACAGCGCTCCAACTGCTGCGGCCCACACCACCGCGAAGCCGTATTTCGAGCCGGAGACCGCGGCCGCAACCATGTCGCCCGCACCGACCCCCGTGGCCGCCACAGCAATTCCGGGACCCAGGAGTGTCAGGTTGCGTCCCAGACCGCTAAGCTTCATCCTCGAATTCGGTTTCAGACCCCGCGTCGGAAAAGTCGTCCGCCGCCGCACGGCGCCGGCGCAGACGGAGATTCAGCAAGACCACCAGCGCCATCCCGGTCATGATCACCACATCGGCTAGGTTGAAGATTCCGGTGCGGAGATTTCCGATGCCCATATTGAGAAAGTCGATGACCTTCCCGTCGTTGAACACCCTGTCCAGCAGGTTGCTCACGCCTCCTCCCAGAATCAGCGACAGCGCAAAGGTGTGCCCGCGGCCGATGTCCTGGTTGTAAAGAATGTAGCCCACCAGGGCCACAAGAAGCACGCCGCTGAGAACGGTGAACAGCACGGTACGCGTGCGTTTGGAAAATCCTGATCCCAGGCTCAAGAACGCGCCGGAATTCTCCGCGTACTGCAGACGGATGGTTTCTCCAAGGTAGGAAATGGGGGGGGATTTCTCCAGAGAACTCTTGGCAATGGTCTTGCTGATCTGGTCGCAGCCGACACAGGACAGCAAAACCAGCAGCATCAAATATGTGCGTTGAAATCTTGGCATCCATTTACCTTTCGTGGTTGTGTACTCTCTTCTGCTGCCGGCCTTGCAGCGTGGAAGTCATTTCCGTTCTTCGAGCAGGCTGCGCAGTTCATCCTCAGAGATCTTGAG
>CAYQOI010000410.1:0-3882 GCA_964419085.1 uncultured Cytophagia bacterium
GCGCTGTACCATGATCTCATGCGTGAGCTGCAGTCTTCTGACGTGACCATGAGGCGCGTGGGCGAGATCATCTCACAGGATGTGGGGATGACCGCCAAGATTTTACAGTTGGTCAATTCGGCCTTTTTTGGCCTGGCCGTTCCTGTTTCCAGTCCGGTGCATGCAGCTCGACTGCTTGGTGCCGAGATTCTCAAGGCGCTGGTTCTGTCCATCCAAATCTTCTCGCAGTTCGAGCATGCCAGGCTGGGTTCACTCCGGCTGGCGGACCTCGTCAATCACAGCCTTCGGGTCGCCAACTTCAGCAAAATCATCGCCTCTGCGGTGACCGACGACGCAAAGACGGTGGATAGCGCATTCATCGCCGGCATGTTGCACGATACCGGCAAGCTTGTCCTCGCAGACAACCTTCCCGACGAGTACGCCCGTGCGGTTGAGCTGGCCCACGGCCAGAAGATGCCGCTCTGGGAGGCGGAGCGGGAGATTTTCTGCGCCACCCATGCCGAGGTGGGAGCCTACCTGCTGGGTCTTTGGGGTCTCCCCGATGTCGTGGTTGAAGCCGTGGCGTTTCACCACCGTCCTGGCGAAAGTCAGCGCAAACGGTTTGCTCCGCTGAGCGCGGTTCACGCGGCGGATGTGTTTGACTATGAATTCCAGACCACTCAGGAAGACCGGGTACACGAAATTGACCTGGCTCACATGCGGCAGACCGGCCTGGAGGACCGGTTGGCCGAATGGAAGGAGCTATGTTGCAAACAAAAAGGCACGACCAAAGAGGAGAGTGATGAGCAAGCGAGTTTTGATTGTCGATGACGACGCAAATATCCTGGAGAGCTACAAGCGCTTTTTCCGCCGGGAGTACCAGATCGAGACCGCGCTGGGTGGGCAGGCTGGTTTGGAGGCGATAGAGAAATCAGGTCAACCGTTTGCCGTCCTGGTGTCCGACATGCGCATGCCGGGCATCAACGGCGCGCAATTCCTGTCGGCAGCTCGAAAGCTCTCCCCGGACAGCGTGCGAATGTTGTTGACCGGTCACGCGGACCTCGACGACGCGATCAACGCCATCAATCAGGGTCATATCTTCCGCTTCCTCACCAAGCCCTGTCCGCCCGCCGCATTCAAAGCCGCGCTGGACGATGGCATCAAGCAGTACCAGTTGATTACGTCTGAACGGGAGCTCCTGGACAAGACGCTCAAAGGCAGTGTCAAGCTGCTGGTGGACATCCTTTCGGTGGCCATCCCCGACGCATTCAATCGCTCTCTGCGCGTGCGAAAGCTCACAGGACAGGTGGCCGCGCGCCTTGGCTTGAAAAACCTGTGGGAAGTGGACCTGGCTGTTCTGTTCTCCCAGATCGGATGCGTCACCATGCCCGTGGATATCGTCAAGAAGGCCTACCAGGGGCAACCTTTGTCCCCAAGCGAGCAGGAGCTTTTCTCTGGCCACATGGAAGTGGGGCGTGAACTTCTGGCCAACATCCCCCGCCTGCAGAGCGTCGCGGAGGCTGTGGCTTACCAGGCGAAAGGCTACAACGGCGAAGGTCCCCCCGAGGGGGATCCCAGGCGAGGGGAAGACTTGCCGATTATCGCTCGAATCCTGAAAGTTGTGTACGACTATGACGGGTTTGTCCTGGATGGCAAGAGCCCGGAAGCGGCTATCGACTTGCTTTGGAAGCGGAAGCACCTTTATGACCCCAAGGTGCTGTCCGCGCTGGAAGTCTTGAACTTCGATGCCGAAGAGGATTATGTGGTTCGCGAGGTTACCGCAGACGAGATCAAGACCGGCATGGTGCTGGCGGAGAATCTCAGGACCAAGACGAATCTCCTGCTGGTTTCCAAACATCAGGAGGTTTCCGACACTTTGCGCATGTGCATTCTGAACTTCGCAGCCAAAAAGAACATCGTGGAACCCATAAGGATTTTGGAGAAACGTTCCCGGACGGTGGACGCAGCAAAGGCATCTTGAGGTTCCCGACGACCCTTCTTTCGCAGACATGGCAGATAATCAGATCAAAGTTCTCCTGCTAGAAGAGCAGCAAAGCGCCGAGCAGTCCGTGCAGGCCTTCCTCGCCGGCGAGCAAGGTGTTTGCCTGGAGACACGGGAAGTTGTGGCAGTCGATGAACACGCGCACGACGGGCGTTTCGATGTGATTCTGCTGGATCTGAATTTTGATTCCGACACCAAAATCGAGGTTTTCGACGCGGTGCGCAGCACGTACCCGGGCGTGCCGGTCGTGGTTCTCACGGCCCAGGCCGACGAGGCGTCGGGCATTAAAGCGGTGCAACTGGGCGCACAGGATTTCTTGATAAAAGGTGAGACCGACCGCAAGCTCTTGCTGCGCGCCATCCGCTATGCCATCGAGCGAAACCAATTGCTGGAGCAATTGCAGGAATCGCGGCGCCTGGGGCGCCATCTCGCTTACTATGATGGGCTGACCGACCTGCCCAATCGCCTCCTCTTTCAGGACAGATTGCACCAGGCTGTCGCGCAGGCCAGGCGGTTCGACCAGGACGTCGCGCTCCTGTTTCTGGACCTGGACGGCTTCAAGCGCATCAACGACACTCTGGGACACTCGGTGGGGGATCTGCTGTTAAAGGCGGTCGCGAAACGCCTGACCGAGCACATCCGCGAGGTCGACACCATCGCGCGAGTGGGCGGAGACGAATTCACCATCATTCTGTTGGGGATTCACGGGGTGGGGGACGCCGCGCAGGTGGCGCAAAAAATTCTGGAGATCGTATCCCGACCGTTCCGGGTGGAGGAGCACGAGCTCTACATCACCGCCAGCATCGGTATCAGTCTGTATCCGTACGATGGCGAAGAGATCGACGGCATGCTGAAAAAAGCAGAGATCGCGATGTACCGGGCCAAGGCGCACGGGAAAAGCCGCTACGAAGTGTACAAGCTCTCCATGGATGCGCAATTCGCCCAGTATTTGACGCTGGAAGGCAACCTGCGGAAGGCCATCGAGCGAAATCAACTGACCGCGTACTACCAGCCCCAGGTGGATTTGCGTTCCGGCGAAATCTGCGGGGTGGAGGCGCTGGTGCGCTGGCAGCACCCGGAGTTCGGTCTCATTCAGCCCCGGAGTTTTGTGCCCCTGGCCGAAGAAACGGGTCTCATCGTGCAGGTGGACGAGTGGGTGCTGCGCCACGCCGCGGCCCAGATGCGCCGCTGGCACGAGGAGGGATTCTCCGAGCTGCGTCTGGCGGTGAATCTGTCGGCTCGGCAGTTCCACGACAAACGGCTGCCCCACCTCATCGAGAATATCCTCCGGGAGACGGGCCTGGCGGTGGAGCATCTGTGCCTCGAGATCACCGAAAGCCATTTCATGCAGAACGGCGATGGCACTATCGAGATGCTGGACACGCTCAAGCAAATGGGGATGCAACTCTCGGTGGACGATTTTGGCACCGGCTATTCCTCGCTCAATTATCTGAAGCGCTTTCCGGTGGATATCCTGAAAATCGCTCGCACCTTTGTAAAAGGCATTCCCATCGACCGCGATGACACCGCGATTTCCACCGCCATCGTGGTGTTGGCACAGAGCATGAACCTGACGGTCGTGGCCGAAGGCGTAGAGACCCGCAAGCAGTTGGATTATCTCCGCCGCCTCCAGTGTGACGAGATTCAAGGCTTTTACTTCAGTCGTCCGGTTCCCGCGGAGATGATGAGCGAGATGCTGGCAAACAACAGGCGGTTGTTTTGAACGACGGACACAGGGATGATGATTGGATTGTCGGCCGGCACGCCCGGCGCAGCTAATCCGTTTTCGGCAAACACCGTGGTGGGCATGACGCCCGGCACGAGCCTGGTGGTGGTTTTTACTTGCGCCCTGCTGGCATTCGCCAGCGTTCTCGCCTTCGTACGCTACCTGCAGAATCGCA
>CAYQOI010000411.1:0-3874 GCA_964419085.1 uncultured Cytophagia bacterium
CGGCTGGGCCTACGACATCGGTTTCGGCGGACTGGACCATGTGCTGGCCAGCGGTCAGAACGTCAATGTGCTGGTGCTGGACACCGAGGTGTACTCCAACACCGGGGGACAGACCTCCAAAGCGACGCCGCGCGGCGCGGTGGCCAAATTTTCTGCCGCGGGCAAACCCGCCCCCAAAAAAGACCTGGGACTCATCGCGATGACCTACGGCAACGTCTATGTGGCCAGGGTGGCCATGGGGGCCAAAGACGAGCACACCCTCAAGGCTTTTCTGGAAGCTGAGGCGTACGACGGGCCTTCGCTCATCATCGCTTACAGCCACTGCATCGCACATGGCATCAACATGACCACGGCCATGCAGAACCAGAAAGCCGCGGTGGACTCGGGCCAGTGGCTGCTCTATCGCTACAATCCCGACCGGGAGAAAGCCGGCGAGAATCCGCTGATCCTCGATTCTCGCAGACCCAAGATTCCGGTAGAGCAGTACATGTACATGGAAAACCGGTTCAAGATGTTGACCAAGAGCAATCCCTCCCGGGCGAAACAGCTTCTTGCCGAAGCCCAGCACGATGCGGAGTCCCGCTACCATCTCTACGAGTACCTGGCCGCCCGGCCCGGAAACGGGGAGAAAAGTGACGCAAAGACCGCCGATAAAGCCATGGAAACAAAAGAAGCGTAGGAGAAGGGAGATGGACTTAAGTACGACTTACCTGGGCATGAAACTGCGGACGCCGTTGGTGCCGTCCGCGTCGCCGCTTTCTGAGGAAATCGACACCATCAAACGGATGGAGGATGCCGGTGCGTCTGCGGTGGTCTTGTATTCGCTCTTCGAAGAGCAGATCACGCACGAGACCCATGAGTTGCATCACCACCTCACGCACGGCACCGAAAGCTTCGCGGAGTCGCTCACCTACTTCCCGGAGCCGGACGAGTTTGTGCTGGATGCGGAGGGGTACCTGGAACACATCCGCAAGGCGAAGCAGGCGGTTGACATTCCGGTGATCGCGAGTTTGAATGCCAGGTCGAACGGAAGCTGGACCGACTACGCCAAACAGATGGAGCAGGCCGGCGCCAACGCCCTGGAGTTGAACATCTACAACATTCCCACCGACCCTGACGTCCCCGGCGCCCGGGTCGAGGAAAAGTACCTCGATATCGTCAAGGGGGTGAAGGCCGCGGTGAATCTCCCGGTGGCCGTCAAACTCAGCCCGTTTTTCAGCAACTTTGCCAACATGGCCAAACGCTTCGAAGAGGCCGGTGCAGACGCGCTGGTGCTGTTCAACCGTTTCTACCAGCCCGACATCGACCTGGAGACGCTGGAGGTCGTGCCCAGGGTGCTTCTGAGCACCCCGATGGCGCTGCGGTTGCCCATGCGCTGGATCGCCATTCTTCATGGTCGGGTGAAGCTCGACCTGGCCGCGACGAGCGGCATTCACAAGCACACCGATGTGTTGAAAATGCTCATGGTGGGTGCAAACGTGACCATGCTCTGCTCGGTGCTGCTCAAAAACGGCATCGATGAGATTCGCAGCATCGAACGGGACCTCGTGGCGTGGATGGAGGAGCACGAGTACGAGTCGGTGAAACAGATGCAGGGCAGCATGAGCCAGGAGAAATGTCCCGACCCCAGCGCGTTCGAGCGCGCACAGTATATGAAGATGCTGCAAAGCTACAAGCCCAACGCTGCCTGAGCGGGCCGCGTTCATTTCTTCCATTTCCCTTGTTCCAGGCCTGGAGCAAGATTCTGGTGGCTCCACGCTCCAGGCCCCTTGCCGTTCCACCTCTGACGTGCCCGGCCACTCCGGCCTGGACAAATATTGTTTGAAAACCGCAACGAGATTCGTTACATTGTTTTGCTTCGAGCCGGCCGTCCCGATTTTGGTCTCCGGAGGTAAACCTTTTTCAGAAATCTCGTATATCTAAGGGAGGCCAGGCAAACAAGATTTTGTTCACTTCCACACTCTTTTGGGATAATCATCATGAACTACTCTGAAGCGCTGTCCTTTACGTTCGAGGATAGTCAGTGGGTAAAGAAGATCGCGATCGGGGGACTCATCGCGCTGGTGAGCTTTTGCCTTTTGTTCATGTTTGCGTTCATTCTCGTAGGCTACTACGTCGGCGTGTTGCGGAATGTGCTGAAGAGAGAGGCAGAGCCGCTTCCGGCGTGGTCGGATATGGGCAAGATCGTGGTGGACGGGGTGCTGGGCACGGTGATTTCGTTTATCTATTTCGTGCTCATCGGCGGGGTGTGTGCACTGCTGATCGTGCAGGTCACTTCACAACCGTTTATGCAGGAGACCGAAAGGGTGGTGCTGATTGTGCTGATCTCGGTGTCGACTCTGCTGGCCCTGGGTGTTTTTATCAATTTCGGCCTGATGCAATACGCCGCGACTCAGAATTTTGGAGCCGCGTTCAATGTGTCCGATCTGCACTCTCTGCTCAAGGGCCACATGGGTGACTACATCGCCATTTTGGTTTTTTCTTGCATCCTGAATGCCCTGCTCTTCCTGGCCGGCTTCGGCATCATTTCGCCATTCACCAACTTCTGGGGCATGGTGGTCCAGGCGCATCTTTTCGGGCAGTGTGCCAGGGCGCTTTATCCAGTTCAACCTTCGGTGCAGTCGGCATCGGCCTGATTTCCCCGGGACTGAGCATGGTGACCCGAACCAGACTCTGGAAGATCACCCTCCTTCTGCTCCTTGGGCTGTTTGTTTTTCTCTATCTGTTCGTCAACACAGTTGCGGAATTCTATTTCACCGTGACCAATCCCGCTGCGGGGTTGCATTTTCACTACCACAAGGACGTAAATCGGGTCGTGATTCACGGGGTGGTCGAGGAGGGCCCAGCAGATCTCGCGGGCTTACAGAGAGGCGACCAGATCGTCGCGGTGAACGGTCACTCCATCAACTCCCAGTGGGATTTTATCCGTGCCCTGCTTTCCCTGGAGCTCGGCAAGCTGGCGGAGATCGAAGCGCTGCGAGACAACCTCCACGTCAAGATCGCGTTTGTGTCCGAGCGAGTGGTCAACTTCAAGCTGGTCTTTTTGTCTCTGCTGCCGGGCATGATGTTTGGCTACATGCTGTGTCTCATCGGCGTCTTTGTTCTGCTCAAGCGCGTCGACGACAAAGAGGCGCACCTGTTTTACCTGATGCTGATCTTCTGGGCGCTGGCGATGCGCGAAACCTTTCCGCAGGGTTACATGCTGCACAACATCTTGCCGTTCTGGTTTCGCGACATGTTGCTTCTACCCGCCTGGCCCCTGGCGGTGGGGCTGTTCTTGCATTTTCACCTGGTTTTCCCGGTAGAGAACCAGACGTTTGCCCGGCGCCGCCGGCTTTTCCTGCTCCTCATTTACGCGCCGGTGCTGTTGATCGTGCCGCATCTGTACGCCTATCTCAATGGTCTCGCCTGGGTAACCAGCTTCCTCCGAATCGGGTGGGGCATCTGGCTGTCGCTCTATTTCACCATTGCGCTGGCGGTTTTGGCGTACTCCATGCGGCATGCGGCCAATGCCTACATTCAAAAGCAGACCGAGATCATGTTTTACGGCACCGCGGTCAGCCTCGGCGTGCCGTTCGTTCTCTATTTTTGTCCCCGGCTGTTGCTCGGCCGCTCGTTTCCCCTGGCCGAAGTGTCGTCCGTTCTGGTGGTGCTGTGGCCTCTCACTCTGGCGTACACCATCATCAAGCACCGATTCATGAACATCGACTTTATCATCAAACGAGGCGTGGCGTACGCGCTGGTCTCCGGCTTCGTGGTGGCGGCCTACTTTCTCCTGGTCGTCGGGGTGGGCCAACTCGTGCTGTTTCTCACCGGCTCTCGCAGCCAGCTCGTGACCATTCTGGCCACGTTGCTCATCGCGGCGCTGTTCAAT
>CAYQOI010000412.1:0-3868 GCA_964419085.1 uncultured Cytophagia bacterium
ACCACTTGGCGCCGAACGGCATCGCGGGCTTCGTGATGGCGAACGGCTCGCTATCGACCTCGACCAAGGCCGAATTCGCGATCCGCAAGGGCATCATCGAGGACGATCTGGTGGACTGCATCGTGGCGCTGCCGGGCCAGCTCTTCTACACCACCCAGATCCCGGCCTGCCTCTGGTTCGTGACGAGAAACAAGAAGGCCGACCCCCAGCGCGGCTACCGCGACAGCACGGGCGAGACGCTCTTCATTGACGCCCGCCGCATGGGCCGCCTGGTGGACCGCGTGCACCGGGATCTGACGCAGGAAGAGATCCGCCAGATTGCCGATGTGTACCACGCCTGGAAGCGGGGCGAGGGCTACGAGGACAGGCCCGGCTGGTGGAAATCGGCCACCCTCGAGGAGATTCGCAAGAACGACTATGTGCTCACACCCGGTCGCTACGTGGGCGCCGAGGAGCAGGAAGACGACGGTGTGCCTTTTGAAGAAAAGATGGCTGAACTCACTGCCACTCTTTACGAGCAGTTTGAAGAGGCCCGCCGACTGGAAGGCGAGATCAAAAAGAACCTGGAGGTGCTGGGGTATGGGAATCGTTGTATTAAATGAAACTGCGATTTTGTTTAATAAATATAATTCTTATTAAACGTTCGGAAAATAAAAGTTGATAGATGAAACGCGGTTTAACTGGGACATATAAGATAACAACAGTTGTTGGCGAGAAGGTAAAGGCATTTATTCCATATCCGTTACCGCCAAAATCACCATTGGAATTAACAGGAAATCGCCAAAAGCTTCTCGAACAGGCTACTATGGCTCTTGGAAGACTGGATAGTATTACTCTTCTGCTGCCGGATCCTCACTTGTTTCTGTATTCCTATGTGCGTCGTGAAGCTGTTCTCTCATCTCAAATTGAAGGCACCCAGTCATCACTTGCTCAATTGATGCTCTTCGAACTGGAACAAGCCCCTGGCGTGCCCATCGATGATGTGGTGGAGGTCTCAAACTACGTTGCTGCACTGGAACATGGACTTCAACGGTTAAAAGAAGGATTCCCACTTTCCAATCGATTGATACGCGAAATGCATGGGATTTTGCTTAGTAGAGGACGAGGAAGCAATAAATCGCCCGGTGAATTTCGGCAATCTCAAAACTGGATCGGCGGCACCCGTCCTGGAAACGCCAATTTTGTTCCACCGCCGCCTGAACATGTGGAAAAATGCATGGCAGAACTGGAACGATTTCTTCATGATGACACTATTCCGTACCCGGCTCTTATCAAGGCCGCCCTTGCGCATGTTCAATTTGAAACCATCCATCCCTTTCTGGATGGGAACGGTAGAATTGGTAGGTTACTCATAGCCTTTGTCCTTCACCACGACGGACTCTTATCTCAACCCCTTCTTTATCTTAGTTTGTATTTCAAACAATACCGTTCTGAGTATTACCGCCTCCTGGATCAGGTGCGGATGGAGGGGGATTGGGAGGCCTGGATAGATTTCTTTTTGGAAGGTGTTCAGGTAACGGCCTCCAATGCGGTGGACACCGCCAGGCGGCTTCTGGCGTTATTCCAGCAGGACGAACAAAAAATTCAACGTCTGGGCCGCAGTGCTTCCACTGTTTTAAGGGTATTTCGGTTATTTTGCGAGCGCCCCCTTTTAACACTGAACCAGCTTTCTAAGCAAACCGGACTATCTTTTCCTGCAGTATCAAAATCTGTGGAAGCCCTCGTAAATGCAGGCATTCTTAGGGAAATAACCGGTCAAAAACGCAATCGCGTGTTTGCTTATGAAAAGTATCTCGATATCCTGAACGAAGGAACGGAGCCGTTATGAATGTTGGATTTGCAATTGAATAGGCTATGATCACGGAGACTTTATTAAATGAAACGCTCTTTTTGTTTAATAACACTTTCCCATATTTTACGAACCATAAATATGAGGTGAATTTAACCATAGCAATGGCAAGAAGTTTTAATCAGAAGCGACTGTTATCTATATTTTGCAGAAGGAACCGGAGGTGCATGGCTAGAGGAGGTGAGTGGATTAGGAGAGACCGAAAGAAACTTCTGCAACTGCCGGTTTGGCGCAGGCAGGGAAAGTCTGCCAGCGGCGAAGGAAGCCGGATCATGACGAAAGAGATAGCACGGGCCTGAAGTGGATGGGGCGAATGAATGGTATGAAGCAACAGATGGAAGATCGGGTCACCGAGACATCTTCATCGGGAGATTTATTCGATAAGTGGTTCGAAATCCGCAACTGTACCATTCGTCGACACCAGAAGATCCTGCTTCGCGAGAAAGATGGAGTACGGGATGCGATCCTCGATGACTTGCGGAATGTCGTACAAAGTCATTACGTCTCCCCTGAGACGATGGCAGCAAGGCTTGAGCAACTGGGCGCAGACAAAACGGCTGAGCTGCTTCGGGAACATCTTCCCACCAAAAAGGGCTCCCGTTCCGGGGACCTCGGTGAGATCCTTGCAACGGAATTCGTAACTCGAAAGCTCGCCTACGAAGTGCCCATCCTACGGCTCCGGTGGAAGGACGGCAGAGAGATGGCGCTGCGGGGAGATGACGTGGTTGCCTTCCGCAAGGACGAGAACGATGGGCTCTCTTTTCTCAAAGGAGAAGCCAAGAGCCGCGCGAGGCTGACTCCCGATGTCGTCCGACAGGCTGCAGAGGCCCTCGACCAGGACCACGGACGACCGGGTCGTCACTCCGTCCTGTTCGTCGCGGAGAGGCTGCGAGAACAGGGCGCGGACGAGATTGCCGTTCTACTCGAGAACGCCGTGTTGAACAGCTTCAGTGGTTGTGAAGTCGAGCACCTTCTGTTCACGTTCTCCGGCAATTCTCCTGATGTCCATTTGTCCAACCACCTCGAGGCACTCCGAAGCGGAAGACGGCGTTATGCAGCGGGTCTGCGAATCGATGACCACGGTGATTTCATCCAACTGATCTACGAGGATCTGTAGATGCCAGAGCCGGTTGCAGTACTCGAATCCCGAATCCAGCAAGCGATCGCCCCAGGTTTCCGCGATCGGCTCTTGGACAAGGGATTGGCTCGCGGGCTCATCTGGCGTGATGGTGCTCTTCCTCCTGGGTCCCCTCGCTTCCCCAGGACACTGACGGAAGACCTGCTCGATTTCGGACACACCGTCCTTGCGATGGCGCTCCGGCTGCGAGGTGTTTCCCCGGACAGTCCCCATCTCAAACGAGCTTTCCTATGCGCAGGCGAAGCCATCGAGAGTGCCGTTCACCAAGGGGAACCAGGACGGCCTGATTCCGGCTTTCATAGGGTGACCGCCGCCGTGGCCTTTCATCTTGCTCGATATGCGGCTCGCGCCTATTCGATTCTGCCGGATGGTACCATCGAAACAAACACATCACCCTCCGAGCTGGCTCTCGCGCGATTGCTGCGGCGCTCGCTGGACGAGCTCCACGAACAGCTCTCGACATGGTTGCTAGACGAGGTACATCGTGATGCTGGGGTAGCAAAACGTCTGCAGACCGACGACGACTACGATGAATACGATGCGATCAACGACATCCTGACCACGACGCTCATGAGAGCCCTTGCATTGTTCGATCACGCACTTCTTACTGGAAATACAGCGTCTGCAAACCAAGCCACAGAACTACTCCAGAAAGGGGCAGCGACAGCCGAAGACCTCCATGTAGTCCCTCACTGGTGGATATTCAGGCTTGCTACCCATCTCACCGGCGAACTATGGAATCTCAGTTTCTATCAGCGCCTTCCAGAACTTCCACCAGATAATCCTGAAGCTGAACGTTGGAACAGGTTGAGGAGAGACTACATTTATCGCCTCCGCAGAAACAGCCGAGCTGCAATCGAACTCTGGCCATCACAGATCAC
>CAYQOI010000413.1:0-3864 GCA_964419085.1 uncultured Cytophagia bacterium
TCACAAAGAAGAAGAAGGACGGTTTTTACTTCCGGCTGCAAAGCCGCGAGCTGACCGGAGAGTACCGCACTTACCGCACCAGAGGAAACGAATGGCTCCTGGAGCGTCTGGACACGCCGCAGGTGGACTGGGTGCGGGATCCGGTGCAACCCATGCTGGCAAAGAGTCGCCGGGATGTTCCGCCAGCGGAGGACTTCCTCTTCGAGGTCAAGTGGGACGGCATCCGCGCCCTGATCTCGCTGGATGAAGGGCACCTGACCATCCGGTCTCGCAATCAGCGGGATATTACGCACTTGTTTCCCGAGCTCCTTGTGCCGGACCAGGCCTTCCGCGCAAGCTCCGCGCTGTTCGATGCCGAGATCGTTTGCCTGGACCCGTCGGGTCATCCGGACTTCAAGAAGGTCATCAATCGCATCCAGCAGCGGGGAGAGGCCGCGGCGGCGCGAGCGCAAAACAGAAACCCGGCGGTGTGTTACGTCTTCGATTGTCTCTACCTGGACGGTCGCGGCCTGGTGGGTGAACCCCTGGTGCGGCGGCGGGCGTGGCTGGCCGACGCGCTTCGCCGCGGCACGCCCTACCGCCTCAGCGAAGCCGTGGAGGAGGGGCAGGCGCTCTTCGACGCTGCGGCCTCCATGGGACTGGAAGGCATCATGGCAAAGGAAAAGAACAGCAGATATTTTCCCGGGAAACGGAGCTCCAGCTGGTTCAAAATCAAGACCCGGCAGACCGCGGAGTGCCTCATCGTGGGCTACACCCACGGAAAAGGCGACCGGGAACAGTTCTTCGGCGCGCTGCAGCTCGCGGAAAACGACGGCAACCAACTCGTCTACAGAGGCAAAGTGGGGACAGGCTTCGACGCAAAGCTTCTCAAAGCGGTGTTCAAAGAGTTGAAAAAACTCCGTCCCGCCCCGCGACCCGTGCAGGAAAAACCCGTGGACGACGCGAAGACCGTCTGGCTGGAGCCGAAACTGGTGTGCGAGATCGAATACGCCTCGATGACGCCAAACGGCACCTACCGGGAGCCGGTGTTTCTCAGGCTGCGCCCAGATCTCGTGGAAGGGTAAGCCCGTCGCGTCTTGCTGTGAGATCCAAGGTGGATGCTCGGCACCATGGAAAAGAAACCGGTCTCGAACGGTCGCAACCGCTCCTTAAGATCCGTGGCATGCGGTTGATTTGGGCCTCCTCCGAAGATGTTCTAACATGAGTGTCCGGTTCAGTTTTGAAAATGAGCGTTTGCTGATGACACCCTTCTTTAATGGGGCGGGCCAAAAAACACTAGCGCGACGGCGTTTCGCCTTGTGGTGGAGGAGTATACCAGCAATGGGTTTGACGAAAAGCACGGCATCCGTGACGTCGACGTGGGTGATGTGTAGAATGTCAAGCCCCCTCCTTTCGTCAAAGGATGATGGTTATTCCCAACCCTAATAAAAAAAATAACTTGCAAATCACCCCGCGAAGCCGTACATTGGCCAATCCATCGAACAAATAAGCAAATCAGATAAGAAGAGGTAAGCCATGCGAGCCATTTGGAAAGGCCATATTCGCTTTTCTCTTGTGACCATTCCGGTGCGCATTTACAACGCCATCGAAACGGCTGAGACCATCCGCTTCAACCAATTACATAAAGAAGACAACGGTCCCATCGGTTACGAGAAAAAGTGCAAGAAATGCAGCCAGCCTGTAAAAAACGAGGACATCGTCAAGGGCTACAAGTATGAACCGGACCAGTATGTCATCATCGAGGACGACGATTTTCAGAAGCTCAAACTGAAGAGCACCAAGATCATCGAGATCGAGGGTTTCGTCGATGCCTCCGAGGTGCACCCCACGCTTTTCGACGCGCCCTACTTTGCCGGCCCGGACGGAGAAGTCGCGGCCACGGCCTACGCTTTGCTGCGGGAGACCCTAAAACAGACCGGCAAGATGGGCATCGGGAAGGTGGTGCTGCGCGATCGAGAAAGCGTCATGCTCCTCACCGCGCAGGACAACGGTCTGCTGCTCTATAAGCTGCGCTATCCTAACGAAATACGAAACATCAACGAAGTGCCCCAATTGGACGGCATCCAGGTGGACAAAGAACAATTGAAACTCGCTCGCACACTGGTGGACTCCATGGCGAAATCGTTCGACGAGATTCCGTTGTACGACAAATACAAAGACGCGCTGAAAGAGATGATCCAGGCAAAGATCGCGGGCAAGGAAGTGGTCACGGTGGCAGAAGAGGAACAGCCGGTGGTGGACATCATGTCTGCGCTCAAGGCCAGCATCGAACAGGCAAAAGGCCAGAAAAAGCCCATGCAAAAAGCCACCGGAAAGAAGAAAGCCGCCTCGGCAGCGAAAACGACCAAGGGCAAGAAACGGAAAGTGGCTTAAGGTCGAATCTGTGCGTTGAAAAAGATGGCAAAAATCCTCTCCCTCCCGGTGCAACCTCCTACCAAGCTGGGCTTTGCGCGGGTAAAGAAGGCCACCAGGAACAGGAAAAAGAAGCTCGAAAACCACGGCCAGCTAAACCTGTTCGCGGCGCAAACGTCTGCTCCCGCACACATCGTTCCGCTCCCGCATAAACCCGCTCGACCGTTTGAACAAGCGCTGCTGCTCGATGAGCACGACGACCCGGCCGCGGCCTCAGCTTACCGGAAAGCCATTTCCGCAGGAGATTCCGTGCCAGACGCGTACTGCAACCTGGGTATCCTGGAATTCAAGGCGGGCAAAACGGACCGCGCCTTCCACTGCTTTACCGAATCGCTGAAAGCCGATCCCAGACACATGGAATCGCACTACAATCTGGGCAATCTGTATTTCGAGCACGGGGAGCACCGCCTGGCAAAGCTTCACTACGAGATTGCGGCGCAGATCGCGCCGAATTTCCCAAATGTCTATTTCAACCTGGGGTTGGTGTTGGCTATGCAGGAGGATTTCGAAAGCGCGGCAAAAGCACTGCAAAAATACACCGAGCTGGCGCCCAAACCCGAGGCACGCAGAGCACGCGAGTTGCTCGCCGAGTTGCAGGAGTCTCTGAAAGCACCACGGAGGAGGAATTGAGCCCGAGCTCCGTGAACCATTGCTCAAGTATGACCTGAAGGAGGAGCAGTTCGTCGAAGGGCTGCCATGCTCCGGGCTTTCTCTTCAATTTAACCGGCATTTCTAACCAACTCAGGAAGGAGTTGCGCAGAAAAAATGTTCAAATATTAAGCACAGCGCTACAGCACGCCAATGAAAACACCAAAGAAAAAAGAGAACGACATCTTTACAAATCGGCCAAATTGTTCACTGAAGGGTGTTTTCCGTCGATGTTCTTGAGGAGAGAGACGTGAAATTCTGGGTGGGAACCAGCGGCTATAGCTACAAGGCCTGGAAGGGGAACTTTTACCCCGCGGAGTTGGGCGATAAAGAGATGCTTCAGTACTACTCGGAGCGACTGCCTTCGGTGGAAATCAACAACACGTTTTACCGCATGCCAAAGGCCAGCGTATTGCAACGGTGGGCCGAACAGGTGCCGGAAACATTTCGTTTTGTCTTGAAAGCCTCGCGCAAAATCACACACATCAAGCCGCTGAAAGAAAAAGCGGACGAAGCAAGATACCTTCTGGACACCGCCAGAACCCTCGGTCCGCGACTCGGAGCAATTCTCTTTCAGCTCCCCCCGTACCTGCGAAAGAACCTCGACTTGCTCGGCGCTTTTCTCCAACTTCTTCCGGATGACTCGCACGCGGCATTCGAATTTCGACATCCTTCCTGGTTTGATGACCAGGTTTATGAGCAACTGCAAAACAAAGGCTGCGTCCTCTGTCTCGCGGAGACCGAGAACGACTCCAGTCCTGGTCTGATCAGGACAGCCGATTGGGGCTATCTGCGGCTCCGCAA
>CAYQOI010000414.1:0-1590 GCA_964419085.1 uncultured Cytophagia bacterium
AGCTGATGGGTGGGCCTGAAACCACGGCGGTCCATGACAAGATCAAGGAATTGGTTGCCAACAATGTGAAAAAATTTGTGGTTGACCTGGGAAAAGTCAAATGGATGAATAGCTCAGGGTTGGGAATGTTGATGGGCGCGTTGACCACGGTGAAAAATGCAGGGGGAGAACTTAAGTTAGCCAACGTAACCGAAAAGGTTCAGAGCCTGTTTATGATCACCAAACTGATCACGATTTTTGAGACGCATGATAGTGTGGAGCAAGCACTGAGCCATTTCAGCTGAACCGGGCCTCTCTGAGGTCCGGCATTTCTAATGGGGATAGAGATGAATTCTTATCGATGCTATGCCATTCTGGTCACATCCTGTCTTTTCATCACCATTTTTTGCGCTCCCGCCGGTCTTTCTGCACAGGTCAAGACAATTGACCGCCAAGAGGACGTCGTCACGGTCACCGGGGATGCTTTCCCGCTCTTCGATCAGGTTCCCATCAACGAGCTGTTCCTGTTTGCGTTCGATTCCACTTCGGCTACATTCAGGATGATTCCGTTTCAGATCGACGAGCGAGACACCGCAAACAACTTCGTGTTTCCCGATTCAGTGGATCAGGTTCCGGGGTTTGACGCGAACGATGAGCTCGTCTTCATGGCCAGCGACGCGGGCGATCGGTCCGTCAGGTGGTTGGACGATGAAAGCTCCAAGCAGTTTCCTCGCTACGAAATTGTGCTCTCAGACACGCTGGACAAGAGCAGTATCAAGAATGCGTGGGTCTATCTTTATCGCTCCACCACCCTGGCTCCGGATCAGAGCACCGACTACGTGCAGTACGTCCCCAGTCCCACCGCGGACACCGCGCAGGACACCGTGCTGGGCTACGATTCCGCGGGCAACGAAAACTACAAGGTTGCCGGCGAGAAGGAGGGGTTCTTCGGGTTCCTGTCCATTCGCGGGCAGGCCGGGCAAAACTTGTATGACCGCGAGAAGATTCGCGGCACCACCAACAGTTTTCTTTTTCCCAGCTTCAGCGAAGAGGCCGGGTTTGAGTTTCGCAACGTCGAGGTCATCGATGGGCCGGTGCGGGTCATCAGACGGCTCACGCTCAGCCTCCTGGGTTTCGTGGACGCGCCCATTCCGTTCCAGTACTTCCGCAATGCCGCGGTGGTGGGCGGCACGCTTAACATCGAGTCGCTGCCGCTAGGGATCAAGATTACCTCCCTCCGCCATTCCATCGACCTATCCGACCAGGCCGCTGGGATGACCTTTTCAAACCCCGTGAACAGCGCGGTGGTCATCGACGGCATGGCTGATCCCGGCGTGGACCGGCAGGTGGAGCTGGCGCCGGCCGTGAACTGGATGCAGGTCACAGGCTCACAGGGCACCATCGTGAGCATCTTTCAGGTGCCGGAGATCGGGCAACAGCAGCAGCTTTACTACAAAGACGACGCGCAGACGGTGGATGACAACGACACGGGCGACAAACTCTCCTACGGGGACGCGGGAATTCTCATCACCGGCGAAAATATCCTGGGCGAATTCACCATCGCACTGAAGACATTTTTCTACGGCCCCAACCAGCCCACCAGCGTTGCGG
>CAYQOI010000414.1:1600-3863 GCA_964419085.1 uncultured Cytophagia bacterium
AGTCGAGACCGTGGCACAGGATTTTCAGACCGTGCCGGTGGAGCTGGTTTCGTTTACCAGCTCGGTGGAGAGAAACGACGTCCACCTCTTGTGGGTCACTGCCATCGAAGTGGACAACCAGGGGTTCCAGATCGAACGCCGCCAATCTGGAAGCAAAGCGTGGGAGAGAATCGGTTTTGTCAAAAGCCGGACCTCTTCCGCCGGCGTGACCGAGTATGAATACATCGACCGTGGGTTGCTGCCCGGCCGCTACGAATATCGGCTGCGGCAGCTGGACACCGACGGTTCGTTTCGAGAATATGGTTCTGTTGTCGCAACTGTTGGGTTGCCGGAGAGCTTCGCCCTGATGCAGAGCTTTCCTAATCCGTTCAACCCGACGACTGAAATTCAATATCAAATCCCTGCAACCGGAGGAAACAGCTCGGGCAAAACTAGAACCATCCTGAAAGTCTACAACCTTCTGGGCCAGGAAGTCCGGACTCTGGTAGACAAAGAAGAGCCTCCCGGCTTTTACACCGTCTTTTGGGATGCCACAGATGATGCAGGCCGAGAGGTGCCCAGTGGTGTCTATGTCTACCGCATTCAGTCGGGAAACTTCGTCAGCGCCCGGAAAGCCGTATTTGTGAAATAGGCTTCAGCTCACACCATTTTCCTTTACCGGAGAGGAGGAGGTATGGATGGTGCACGCGTTGCCCGAGGCGCGGTTGCGGGTGTCTGGCTTTTGTTCGAATTGGCCACAGGCTCATGGCTTTTCGGCCAGATAAACCAAAAGACTCTTGACCGCAATTTTGAACCGGTGGTGATGACTGGCAGCAATTTCTCGCAGTTCTCGACGGTGCCGCTGGACGAGCTCTTTCTCTATGCCTTCGACGTCCAGCGCGAGGCGTGGAGTCAGATTCCGTACCAGATCGACGAGCGCGATGCCACCGGGGATTATTTTGCTGTGGACGACATCCCCGGCCTGGACGACAACGATGAATTGGTTTTCATGGCCCGCGACGCCGGAGATCGCGCGGTGGCGAGCTGGATTCCGGACCAGAATTCCATCTCGTTTGTACGCTACGAAATCGAGGTGGTCGATCCCCTTACCGGCAACAAAGGGTGGGTGTACCTGTACCGCTCTCAGGCACTGAAACCCGATCCCAACGTCACCAGCTACATGACGTATGTCGCTTCATCCGGTGCAAATGTGGGCGAAGATACCGTGCGAACGACCTTTTATGAGCTCGCCAATCTGAAGAATGGCTTTCCCAGCGACCTTTCCATCACACCCGCCGGAGGCGGGACCGGTCAGGACTTGCTGGATGTGCTGAAGTTCCAGGCCAACACCTCCATCGCGGACATCAACGAAAATGACATTACGGCCGATGTGGTGGACGTCCGGGCCGGCCAGGTTCGCGTGCTCCGGAGGCTGTTCGGGAAGCTCAAGGTCAACCTGCCGTTTCCGCTTCCGGACATCAATGTGGATTTTAACACGCCGCCCGCGATCTACTACCCTTTTTCTCTCAGCATCGATGTGGACGTTCCCGATCTGCCGGTGTCGGTTTCCAGCGCCAGGATGTCCATCGACCTGAACGCAAATGCCACCGGCATGCAATTCGTGAGCGCAAACAATCCGCAGCCGGGATTCATCGTCGATGGTAAGGTCGACAGCCCCAATTCCGCCATCGACGATTTGCTGCCCGATAACAACTGGATCGTCATCACCGGTACGCCCGGGACCATCGTGCACTTTTTCCCGCTGGCGCCGACCGTGGGAGGGCAGCGCCAGCTTTACTACCGCGATGACAGCTCCCAGGACAACAAAGACACCGGCGACAAGAAATCCTTCGGCGACACCGGCATTCTGCTCACCAACGACGTGGCGTCGCCGTTTCGGCTCAGTTACCAGGGGTATTTTCTCGCCGGCGATCAATCCACCGATATCGGCACCCAGCTCGCCCAGTTTGACCAGAACCCACTGCAGGTGCAGAGCACGGCGCAGGATTTCGGCACGGTGCCGGTGGAGTTGGTTTCGTTCACCGCCGCGGCAGACGGAAACGACGTGAAGCTGGCCTGGGTCACCGCCACGGAGACCGACAACTTCGGATTCGACATCGAAAGGAGAGGGGAGAGCGAGGCGACGTGGAAGAAAGTGGGTTTCGTGGCTGGCAAAGGCACCACCGCCAATCCCTCGCGCTACAGCTTTGTGGACCGTGCGCTCCCGCCGGGTAAATACGATTACCGTTTGAAGCAAATCGACTTTGACGGGTCCTTTGAATTT
>CAYQOI010000415.1:0-3862 GCA_964419085.1 uncultured Cytophagia bacterium
GTCCGCTCGGTTCCCGACAGCACCATCTCCTTTGGACTGCGCAAGCCACGCTTGCTCCTTCAGGCCTCAACTCCTCCAGAATGACAGCCGAGCTCGCAGGAATCCACCGGAAAACGGGTCAGTCGCAGAGCCACGAAAAAAAACCACAAGAAATAAATCGTTTGATTTCAAATTTTATTCCCAAAATAAGTCTACTGCAATTCTCTTGGCAGGGACCAGTAAGACAAGGAAACAACTCGACATTCCTGTATCTCAATTCACGTCATTCTGGAAGAATCTCTTCAGCAAACCGCACCGGTCGCCAAATTAAAGAGATTCCTCCTGAATGACCGCCCCGCAGAGTTTTGACTTTTCCCCCGAAGCCGGCGACTTGGCGGGACCAGACCGCAAACAACTGCTTCTCAGAAAAACGTTCCCCTCCGGGGCTCCCCCGCGGCAAATCGCAGCCGAGACGGTTGCGCTACGGCCGGAGCCAGGCCCCCAAAACAAAAAAGCGGATTCGCAGCGGCATCCCTTTCGGCCGCGCGAATCCGCATCCTCGGGAGGAAAGGCAACCCTATGACCCGGGCGGGTATTCTTCGAGAATCTTGGCCACCGCGTCACGGATCTTCTTGTCAGACTCCACGTCGTGAGCCAGCACCCCGGTGGCCCAACCGCGCCACACCAGTTTCTTTTCCACCGGATCGACGATGTCCACGATGAGCGTCCCTTCCTGGTAGCGTCGTGCCCGGTACCTGGGGTAGCGCCAGCCCCGGTAACCGTAGCCCCACGCGGTCACATCCACATGCTGGTGCACCACCACGTGGTAAGCCAGCAGCGCGTCGGCCCGACCGCTCTGGGAGATCACGTAGCCCTTGCTCGCCAGTTCCCGCTCCACCGCCCGCCGGATCCGTTTGTCCACGAGCGGACTGACCGGGACCCCGCGTGCCTTCTTTTGCTTGGCGCGGGGCATCCATTTGAACGTCCGGTAGTGCGCGAAATCCACCTCCCGGTCGTAGTCGGTCCGCACCGAGATGGGTGAACAGCCGGAGAGCAAGATCAACAAACTCAGACTCAACCCGGTAACTTGTTTGTGCATCATTCCTCCTCGTCTTGGCAGTTCAGAATCGAAGGCGTTTCGTGACGCCAGAAAATGCAAAATATGTGCCACGACGCGGGCGGGGTGAGCCCGCCACCGGGAGACAGGGCGCCTGCTCACTTTCTTTACACCGCCGGCCATCGCATTCACACCGGTCTGGGGCCTGGCCCGGAACGGTTCATGTTGAACCGCACGGGACACTTGTCCGCTCAGCCTGAATTATTCACAAACTGCCGCTGTCATCTCATTTTGCGTCATTTCGGCTTCAAGCGGCTGTCAGCGACAGGCGCTTAAATGCCGGGATCTCATGGCACGAACCGATGCATGGACAAAGATTCCGGTATTTTTCGCAATTCCGCTTCTCTGAATTGCGAAAAAACCGGAATGACAACTTAAGGTTTTTTTCATCAACCGCGAAGTTCACGAAGCCGGGAAAACAAGGCCACGATTCAGCAGCTAATTTTCAGAAGAACCGCGGACTAAAAAGATTCTTCCAGAGTGACAGGCAATTTGTGAATTGTCCGCGTTGGACGGTCAGCGGAGGCGTTTTTGAAATTTGAGGGAACTCAGGCCCAGGATCACCGTCGCGAAGCCCACCAGGCTTGCGATTTCTCCCGCGAGAAACCGCGGGGAACTGCCTTTCAGAAAAATCTCTCGCAAAATGATCTCGAAATACCTCAGCGGGTCGAAATAGGTGAGCTTTTGAACGCCTGCCGGCATGTTCTCGATGGGGAAGAGAAAACCGGACATGAAGATGAGGAAGATCATGAAAAACCAGGAAATGAACAGCGCCTGCTGCTGCGTCTGGGCCAGCGTGGAAATGAAAATCCCCAGTCCCAGCGCGGAGAGCAGATAAAGCACCGCCGACCCGAACATCAGGAGCAAACTCCCGGCCACCGTGAGCCGGAACACCACAAACGCCACCAGCAGCATCAGCCCCAGTTCGGCGATGCCCAGGAACAGGAATGGGAGAACTTTTCCCAGAATCAGTTGCCAGGTCTTGATGGTCGTCACCATCAGCTGTTCCAGCGTGCCCACCTCTTTCTCCCGCACCAACCCCATGGAACTCAGGAACATGCCGATGACGGTCAGGAGGACGGCGATCAGGCCGGGCACCATGTAATTCTTGCTTTCCAGGTCCAGGTTGTACCACATCCGGTTTTGCGGATTCACGGCGGAGGCTCTTCCGCGCGAAAGCAGCATGCGAGGATGGCTGGAGATGAACTCCACCGCGAGGTCGGAAAAAATTCCCTGGGCGTAACCCAGAGCGATGCCCGCGGTGTTGCCGTCGACCCCGTCGATCACCACCTGGACCTTCGGATGCAGACCGCGTGCGAGGTCTCTGGCAAAATCGTGTGGAATCACGATGGCGATCTGTGCCCGCCAGCCGTCCAGCGATTCGCGGATGTCCGAATAGGCCTCAGGGTAAGCCACCACCGTGAAGTAGGGATTATGCGCAAACCTCCGACTGATTTCGGCACTCAGGGGCGACTCGTCGTAGTCCACGATAACGGTGCGCACATTCTTGATGTCCACGGTGATGGCAAACCCCAGCACGATCATCTGCACCAGAGGGACGAAAAAGAGGATAAAAAGCATGGCCTTGTCCCGGAAGACCTGGCGAAATTCTTTCTGGATCAAATAGAGAATCTGCTGCATGTTTCACGCCTCCAGCGTGGTTTTAAATCGTCTCGTGCTGACGGTCAGGAGAAAGATCCCGATGCCCGCGAGGGTGGCGATCTGCGGCCAGAGCTGGTGCAGCGTATTGCCTTTCAACATCGCCCCTCGAATCACGACCATGAAATAGCGGGCCGGCACCAGGTAACTGATGAACTGCAGAATCTTCGGGAGGCTGGCGATGGGGAAAATGAACCCGGACAGCATGACTGTGGGCAGCAAGGTGGAGGTGAGCGCCAGCATCATCGCGACCTGCTGCGTCGACGCCTTGGTGGAAACGAGCAAACCCAGACTGAGCGCCACGAAAATGAACAGCAGCGACGCGAGAATGAGAAAGACGAGGCTGCCGATGAACGGCACCCGGTAGACGAAGTGTGCGATGGCCAAAATGATGAGCAGATCGATGAACGCAAGACAGATGTAGGGCACAACCTTGCCGACGATGATCTCGATGGGCCGAATGGGCGACACCAGAATCTGCTCCATCGTTCCGGTTTCCTTCTCCCGCACGATCGCGATGCTGGTGAGAAGCGCCGAGATCATGATGAGAATCAGCGCGGCCAGCCCCGGCACGAAGAAGTACGAGCTTTTCAGCGCGGGATTGTACCAGATGGTCGGTTCCACAGCGAAAGCCGGCACGGCGCCGTGTTCGGCGCTGAAGTCGCGCAGCACTGCGTTGCTGTAGTTGCGGATGGCCTGCGCGCGATTGGGGTCGCTTGCGTCGATGAGCACCTGAACGTCGGTCAGAAGCTGGCGGGGAAAGAGCTCGGCGAAGTCGCGCGGGATGATCAGAATCATGTGGGCCGTGCGCTTGTCGAAGAACGATTCCAGTCGCCGTTCCGGGCCCCGGTAGTGCATCACGGTAAAAAACTCGCTGCCCTGGAATTTGCGCACCAGCGAGCGGCTCAACGGCGTCTGACTCTGGTCCCACACCAACACGTTGACGTTTTGCACCTCCATGTTGAGCGCAAAGCCGTACAGGAAGAGCATCACCACCGGCATCAAGATGACGATCACCAGGGTTCTGAAGTCTCGCCGGATGTGAAAGAATTCTTTCTTGATGATGGGAAAAATGCGTGAATGCATAAGACCTCGATCGTTGAATTT
>CAYQOI010000416.1:0-1167 GCA_964419085.1 uncultured Cytophagia bacterium
TCGTCAGGACGCGTTCGACTCACGCTTTGAGTTCGAGACCGAACAATTTCTGACCGGCAACTCGAGTCCTAGCGTACGGCAAGCTTTGGGCGGGCTGGGAAATTTCCCGGGTCGCCGCGTCGATCTAGGCTTGCAGATGCTGAACGACGCGGCCGCTCTTGCCTTCAAGGTTGCGCGGAGATGGAGTCTCGGGGTTTCAGCTAAGGTTTCGATGCTGCGGTTGAAGTTGGATGAACAGACCTACCTGGATCCCGAAATCATCCAGGGGACCCCCCCGCGCGGCAATCTGGCGGAAACAACTTATTCTATCACCACATCCGACGAACGAAAGACCGAACTGAGCTACAGCTTTGGGGTCATGGGCAATGTGATACTCGACCGGCTCTTCGTCGGTGCCGTGTTCAACCAGAACCCCTCGTTTGATCTGGAGACCAACGTGTTTCTTCCTGCCTATCGTGTGGGCTCACAGCGCTTTCCTGCCGCTGAGGCCGGCGATACCCGCTTCCGGCTCTCCGTGCCGGATTCTTATGGATTTGGGCTCTACTTTTTGGCAACCAGCCGTATCCGGTTCTCGTTGGATCTGCTGCGCGTCGAGTACACCGATCTTCTCTCCGGCAACAACCTGAATGTCGCGGCGGACGATGTCCTGAATCCGCAAACAGGTCGCTACGAGGACCCGGATGGCCGGCCCGACCTGACCGTCAGCGATGCCACAGAAATTCACTTCGGTGTCGAGCTTCTCTACAAGATGCCGAAACTGGGACTGATGCCGATGAGATTTGGTCTTTACACCGACCCGCAACATCGCATTCACGCCGCCTCGAGCGAGCCGGACCTGCGGCGGCTGTTTCCCAAAATGAAAGATCGTACGCATTTCACCTTCGGCCTGGGATTTATTCTGAACAGTTACTTGAAATTTGACGGCAGCGTCGACGCGTCCGGCGACGGCGTAGAACTCACCGGGTCGACTCTGCTCACCGTTCCGCTCTAAGACATGAACAGGTCGCACGAAAATCGCATTTTACCCACGCTTCGAACCGCGCTGGAGTTGCTGGTGTTCGTAGCAGGCCTGGTGTGCACGGCGTTGCCGGTTTGCGCAGATGAGTGGGACGAAAACTATGAGAACGGCCGCGCCGCCCTGGTGCGTGGCCAGTGGCAGACGGCCAT
>CAYQOI010000416.1:1177-3848 GCA_964419085.1 uncultured Cytophagia bacterium
CAACCCGATGCCCAGGCCGCCACCTCCAGCCTCAAACTGGTGGAGTACCTGCCCTACTACTACCTGGGTCAGGCCTATCTGTTTTCCGGTCGCTACCGGGCTGCGGTGAAGTCCTTCCAGGAATCTCTCGATGCCGGTGCGGTGCAAAACACGGTTTATCTCCCGGCTCTCCACAAATGGCTGGAAATCGCGACCAAGCTCGCGAATGCGGAAACACAACAGGCCGCGCAACCCGAGGTCGACCCAGACTTCGAAGCGGGCCTGCGTAAGGTCTCCGACCTGCTCGGCGGCGGGCAGATTCCGGAGGCACGGCAAGAGCTGGAGAAACTAAGACGCCGGAGTCCTTCCGATCCGAGGTTGGCGCTTCTGGAACGGTGGATGCGAAGCGAACAGCAGAAAGCGTTCGCGGGTGTGGACGAGAACAAATCGGAGGGAGAAGCGAGAAAGCACTTTCTCAAAGGGTTGGATGAGTTTCTTACCGGTCGATATGAGAACGCGCTGGCAGAATTTCGGGCTGCACAGCAACTCGATCCGGGTTTCAGCGCGGCCACGAGCTGGATTCAAAAAACTCGCTCGGAAATCGCGAGGTTAAAAACCGCGCAGTCGGAAGAGACGACCTCACCGGCGATCCCGGAAATCATCGAACGGACCGTCACTCGCACCACCGCCCCCGTATTCGCAATTCGCACCCCGGAGGACGTGGTCACGACGCAGCGGTCGGGGGTGTTGCGTCTGTCGGGTCAGGTGGGCGACGACCAGGGCGTGGACCACATCGAGGTGACGGTCAACGGCAGGCCCCTGGTAGATGCATCCGGCGCGGTGGTCTTCCTTCGACCCGAAAACGGCGACACGACGCGATTCTCCTTCGCCACCCGGATCCCGCTGCAGATGGGCGAGAATCAAATCGTGCTCACCGCCTTCGATGTGGATTCTGTGCTGCACCGCACTATCGAGACGCTCACCGTCATCCGTAAACCTCCGCTGTACCGCACCGCGGCCGCGCAAGTGACCGGCGTTTCGGTTCTGGTGGTCGTGCTCCTGGGTATCTTTATCAGCCGGCGAGTGAGGTACCGACTTGCCATCGTGAACAAGTACAACCCCTACATCGCCGGATCGCCCATCCGAAACGAAGAGATGTTTTTCGGCCGCGAGAAACTGATCAGACGCATTCTCAACACATTGCACAACAACAGTCTGATGATTTATGGTCCCCGGCGCATCGGGAAGACGTCTCTGCAGCACCAACTGAAACGGCGCCTGGAGACGATGGAAGACCCGGAATTCAAGTTCATCCCCGTGCTCATCGATCTGCAGGGTACGTCTGAAGAACACTTTTTCGCGACCTTGATGGAAGAAATCCTGGAGGCGTGCAAACCTCTGCTAAACGGCGACGTGGCGTTCAAGCTGCAGGAGAACCCGCGGGACTACTCGGGAAGAGATTTTTCCAACGACCTGCGGAAGGTGCTCAGAGAGCTCGCCGCGGGGACGGAAAAGAAGCTCAAGCTGGTGCTGCTGCTGGATGAAGTGGACGAGCTCAACAAGTACAGCGAGCAGGTGAATCAACGGCTGCGCAGCGTGTTTATGAAGACCTTTGCCGAGAATTTGGTGGCGGTGATGTCCGGCGCGTACATCCGAAAAAACTGGGAGAGCGAAGGCAGTCCCTGGTACAATTTTTTCGAGGAAGTGGAGGTGCCGCCGTTTGAACGGGCGGATGCGGAGGCGCTCATTCAACGCCCTGTGGCGGGGATTTTCAGCTACACGCAAGAGGCGGTGGAGCGGATCATCGAATATAGCGGATGTAAGCCCTATCTGATTCAGCGACTTTGCATCAATGTCATCAACCGGATCATCGAGGCGAAGCGCCGCCGGGTGACGGTTGCCGATGTCGAAGCCGTTGCAGACCGGGTCCTCACAGCCGTCGAGGCGGGGGAAAGGTAACAGACATCGAAACTCTGACGTGGACGTGAGCCTATGAAAAACCCGTTTACCGCCGGAAACTGGGTTCGGGGGGAAAAGTTTTTTGGCCGAAAGCAACTGATCGCTGAGATTCTGGAAGGCGAGCGCCACTACCTTTGGATCGCGGGGACCCGTCGCTTCGGCAAGACCTCCCTGCTCAAGCAGATCGAGTATCTCACCAATCAGGGGGAACTTGCGCAGCGTTACATCTCTTTGTTCTGGGACTTGCAGGGCAGCCGGGATGCAGACGGCCTGAAGGACTCTCTGCTGGAAAGCATCGAAGATGCGGAGGAACGATTTGCCGAAATCGGTGTGGCGGCAAGCGAGTTGGAGGACCGGGGTTTGTTCGAGATTCTCCGGTCTCTGAAACGCCGGGCAAAGGACGCGAATCTCAGTTTGATGCTGCTGTGCGACGAGGCAGAAGAGCTTATCAGTATCGAGAAGAACAATCCCGAAATTCTCCCAAAATTGCGGCGTTTTTTCCAGCGCGGGGAGAACCTCTACACCGTTCTGACCGCGACCAGACGTTTGGCCGTCCTGGAGCGCAGCACGCTTCCGGAGACATCACCTTTCTTGCACGGATTTGTTCCGCCGGTCTACCTGACTTGCCTGGAACAAGATGAGGCGCGCAAGTTGATGCAGCAGTGGAAGTTTACCGATGCGGAAGTCGCGACCATTCTGGAGAAAACCAATTGCCATCCGTTTCTCCTGCAAC
>CAYQOI010000417.1:0-3828 GCA_964419085.1 uncultured Cytophagia bacterium
TTAAAATCAGGATGTTAGAGATTCCTGCCTTCGCAGGAATGACAGAAAAGCCCGATTTTTTGGACAGCCCCGTGTTACGGCTCGCGTCCAAAACCAAGTCACGGTTGAAATTCCCGGGTAATCGGCCCTGGTTTTTAAACACTTCCGGACACTGTTTTGCTCTTTTAACCGGACACGAATGATAGCGGACATTCCAAAAACATCCATTCTCTCAGAATCGAATCGACACACCACAAAAAAACCAGTTGTGTGACAAAGTCACAGAGGATTTCTGGTGAATACCTTATATTAGACGCAGAAATGAGGCAAGCATTTTGGAACCTAATGGAAGGAGGTATGCGATGCAAGCAAATGTCGGTTCCGCGGACAGGGTTATCCGCATCATCATCGCGCTGGTTTTGTTTAGCCTGTACTTTCTGTTGGATGGTGGGCTGCGCTATCTTTCGGTCATCGGCTTCATTCCGTTGATCACCTCACTGGTGTCCTGGTGCCCACTCTATTCTTTGTTGGGAATCAGCACCTGCCCGATAAAAAAGACTGCGAACTGAGGTCGTTTGGTCGCGACCTAAAATAGACCGTTTTGGGGAGAGCCCCGACCGGCCTTGTGCTGTGCGGGGCTTTTTTATTTCCTCCCGTCGCTCCACCGGTTGGCCGGTGCAAGACCGCTGCCTCCCATGGTTCTTCTTTCACTTCCACCTCCAAAGGATTTTTGACTTCACCGTTTCGGCGTCAGGGTCGACAGCAACGCCATTGGGAACTACGAATTCTCAAAAGTCGGAAGGATCTTTCCCGAATTTGAGAACCTGCGTGGTCGCACGCGGGCCGGGGAGATGGGTCAAAATTTTCTTTTCTAACAAAAACAAACATTTAGAACGGCGGTCCCCCGGAGGGATTGCTCTTTCGCCCCTGGCATTTCATTTGCGGTTAGAAACCATTTGATCGGCACGGTCCTTTCTGTTAAATTAGGACGGCAAAAAAGAGGCAATTTTCCAAACCAAAACGAGAGGTCAGAATGAAATCCACCCTGCTGTTGTCCATCCTATCCGTTGCCGCGCTGATGACGGCTTGCCACAAACGCGAAGCGCCGTTCAAGTACCAGACCGAGCAGTTTGCCGACGTTCGCATCCTGCGCTACCGCGTGCCAGGGTTCGAAAAACTGGCGCCCAAACAGAAGGAAATGCTTTACTATCTGTATCAGGCCGCGCTTTCCGGCAGGGACATCATCTACGACCAGAATTACAAATACAACCTGCTGGTGCGCCGGACGCTGGAAGCCATCGTCAACTCGTACACCGGCGACCGCACCACCGAAGACTTCCAGAAATTCATGACTTACACGAAGCGGGTGTGGTTCTCCAACGGGATCCATCACCACTACTCCACCATCAAGTTCCAGCCGGAGTTTTCCCGCGACTATTTCGCGCAGTTGGTGAAGAACTCGCCGGGCGGGGCCTTCCCTCTTGCGGAAGGGCAGACCCTGGACGACCTCATCGCACAACTCACTCCCATCATGTTCGATCCCACGGTCGCGACGAAACGGGTGAATCTCGACCCGGATGTCGACCTGGTGGCCCGTTCCGCAAACAACTACTACGAGGGCGTCACGCAGAAGGAAGTCGAGGCCTATTACAACAAGATCATCGACAAAAACGACCCCACTCCGATTTCGTACGGCCTGAATTCCAAGCTGGTGCGAGAGAACGGCCGGATCAAAGAGCGGGTCTGGAAAGTGGGCGGCATGTACACCCAGGCCATCGAGAAAATCGTTTACTGGCTGGAGAAGGCCAGAGATGTAGCGGAAAATGACCAGCAGAAGACCGCGCTGGACAAGCTCATCGAGTACTACAAGACTGGCGACCTGCACGTTTTTGATGAGTACAACATCGCCTGGGTCAAGGATACGCAGTCCCGCATCGACGTGGTCAACGGTTTTATCGAGGTGTACGGTGACCCCATGGGCTATCGCGGCGCGTACGAATCGGTGGTCTCGTTCAGGAACGAGGAAGCCACCAAACGCATCCAGGCCATCGGCAACCAGGCGCAGTGGTTTGAAGATCATTCGCCCATCATGGCGACCCACAAGAAAAAGAATGTGCAAGGCATTTCCGCCAAGGTCATCACCGTGGTGGTGGAGTCCGGCGATTCCTCTCCTTCCACCCCCATCGGCATCAATCTTCCCAACTCAAACTGGATCCGCGCACAGTACGGCTCCAAATCCGTGAGCCTGGGCAACATCATCGACGCGTACAGCGAGGCATCCAAAAGCAGCGGCTCCCTGGAAGAATTCGCCTACTCCCAGGAGGAAATCGAGCTGGAGAGGAAATACGGCACCTTGAGCGGCAACTTGATGACCGACATGCACGAAGTGATCGGGCACGCTTCCGGTAAGCTGGAACAAGGCGTGGGTACCCCCAAGGAAACCCTGCGAAACTACGCCTCGACGCTGGAAGAGGCCCGGGCAGACCTCGTGGCGCTGTACTTCATCATGGACCCGAAGCTGGTTGAGATCGGGGTGATGCCCAACCTGGACGTGGGAAAGGTCGCGTACAACCGCTACATCCGGAACGGTCTGCTGCAGCAGCTCCGACGGCTGCAACCGGGTGAGAACCTGGAAGAGGCACACATGCGCAACCGCCAGCTCATCGCCATGTGGGTCTACGAGAAGGGAAAGCCCGACAACGTCATCGAGAAGAAAGTGCGGGACGGCAAGACCTATTTTGTGATCAACGACTACCAGCGCTTGCGGGAGCTCTTCGGCCAACTGCTGCGAGAAGTGCAGCGGGTGAAATCCCAGGGCGACTACGAAGCGGGCAAGGCATTGGTGGAAACCTACGGCGTCAAGGTAGACCAGGATTTACTCCAAGAAGTGCGGGACCGTTACGCGAAACTAAACATCGCGCCGTACGCGGGATTCATCAACCCGAAGCTGGTACCCGTAAAGGACGGAGACAAGATCGTGGATGTGAAGATCGAGTATCCGGAGGACTTCACCCAGCAGATGTTGGAGTACAGCAAAGAGTACTCCTTTCTGCCGACGTTTAACTAAGAGAGAATCGGGTTAACCGTGGTCGATTCTTGCGAGACAATCTGTCACTCGGGAAAAATCTTGTCTGTGGGTTAAGTCCCTGTTTGCTAAGAAGATTCTCGCAGAATGACAGGAAATCTGTGAATTATTCAGATTAAATCCATGCGAAGGCCGGTCACAGTTTTCAAAGCCTGTCCGAGTCCAACGGAATTCGTAGCGACGGGAATCGTGCTGCGGATCTTTCGCCAAAGTGAGAAAGGAGCACAATGCCCAGCGTACTGATTCTATGCACCGGCAATTCCTGCCGGAGTCAAATGGCAGAGGGGTTTCTCAAATCGTTCGACCCGAACCTCCGGGTCTATTCGGCCGGAACCGCGCCCGCAGACCGTGTTCATCCCAAAGCCGTGCAGGTGATGCGCGAGGTGGGCATCGACATCAGCGGGCACAGGCCCCGGTCTGTGGATGAGTTCTTGCACCAGCCGTTCGACTATGTGATCACCGTTTGTGACGCAGCCAGGGAGAGCTGCCCGGTGTTCACAGGCGCGGTGGGAAAACAGCTCCACCTGGGCTTCGAGGATCCGGCACAGGCTACCGGCACGGAGGAGGAAGTCCTGGCGGTGTTCCGCAGAATTCGAGACGAAATACAAACCAGATTCAAAGAGTTTTATGAGAAGAATCTCAAGGCGTGACAGCGGGAGAGTTGTTGCGCGGGTTGTCTCTGGGGACGCGGCACCATGCGGCAATGCATTTCGCAGGCCTGGTTGCCGCAAGTGAACACTAAACGTTGGGGAGAATCAAAATGT
>CAYQOI010000418.1:0-3825 GCA_964419085.1 uncultured Cytophagia bacterium
GGGCCACCTGGTTGTGTACCTCGTAGGATTCAAAAAAAGGGATGGCGGACTCGAGCACCGAGAGCAGGCTAAAATGCGCGGCTGAAGTCCGTCCCAGTCGCAGCGCTCTTTCGTAAAAGAGTCTGGCGGAATCCGGTTGACCTACGGTCTTGTAGGTTTCCGCGATCTCGCGCAAGACGGAGATGGCCGTGTGCGCGTCATCCTCGTCGGTCAACCGAAACGCGCGGGAGAAATCTCGCAGCGCGTCTTGAGGCTTCCCCTGCGCGTTCGCAATCCGCCCTGCGAGTTCCAGGCCGAAAGCCTGGGCCGGTTGCGCTTTGAGATACGCGGTCACGGAAGCTTGGGCTTTGCGGAAACTCTTCAGTCGCAAGCGCCAGACAGCATAGCCCAGGTCGTAAAGCGCCGCAGTTTCGGGATGTTTCTTCAATTGTTTCAACACCCTTTGCAGCGCGGTGGTCTGTTTGCTCTGCAACGCCGCGCGCACCAACAGCTCGATGAGGCGGGGGCTGGCCCCGCCTTTGGTCACCGCGATTTTGCAATTTGTGAACGCGTCCTGCCACTTTTCCTCAAATGCGTAGAGCGCGGCCAGGGCAAGATTCAGGTGCGGATTAGTTGGGTGCTTCCGGAGAGCCTCGCTCAGAAAAGCGCGGCCGGTTTCTGGTTGGCCCGCATAAAAATAAAACTCGGCGAGACGCAGATAGGCCGTGGCAAAAGAGGAGTCGGCTGCGAGCTGTTCTTTGAGTCGGTCGATGGCGCCGGTAAAGTCGCGGCGGGCCGCGGCTTGAAGCGCCTCGCGATAGAACGAGCCGCTCTCGGCTTTGGTTTGGCTGAGGGCTACCCCCGCGGGCCAGAAGGAAAGCAAAGCGAATGCAACGGGCAGCAGCTTGTGGTTTTTTTTCGACAACCTCGCACCTTCAGATGAACGCAGGGCAAATATAAACAAAAGCCCGCTTGCAGTCAACAACATTTTCGCCCTCGATTTTCCCCTTGCAAACTGTTGAGAAACAAGTTATATTTCGGCGTTGCGATGGAAATAACCGAAGAAAAGATTCGCCAGATCACGCTTGAAGCAAAGCGGATCCTAGGCTCGCGGGCGCATCCGCTCATGATCAAAAAGGTGGTGAAGGAAGTGGTGCGCCGTCTCCGCTCCGAATCCTCGGAAAAAGAAGCGCGTTGAAAACTCGAACGGCACGCGCTTGGCCGTGAGCCATTCTGCATAGCATGGCTCCGCGCTTTTCTGCTCGATAGCCTTTTCCCATGATCCAGGTTACCAATCTCAGCAAAGCCTACGGCGACCAGGTGTTGTTTCGCGACGTAAGCTTCAGCATCAACCCGCGGGAGCGCATCGGCCTGGTTGGACGCAATGGCCACGGGAAGACCACGCTGCTCCGATTGCTCATGGGCGAGGAAGAGCCGGATGGCGGCGAGATCCTGGTGCCGAAAAACTACCGCATGGGTTATCTGGAACAGCAGATCGCGTTTCAGGAGAAAAGCGTGCTGGATGAAGCCGCGCTGGGACTGCCCGCGGGGCAAGCTCACGCGCGCTGGAAAGCCGAGCGAATTCTCCACGGGCTGGGATTCACCCGGGACGATTTCGCCAGGCCGCCGGCCGAGATGTCCGGCGGGTTTCAGGTGCGGCTAAATCTGGCGAAGGTGCTGGTTTCGGAGCCGAACCTGCTGCTCCTGGACGAGCCCACCAATTACCTGGACATTATTTCCATTCGCTGGCTCACCCGTTTCCTGCGCGCCTGGCGCGGTGAGCTCGTTCTGGTGACTCACGATCGCGGCTTCATGGACCGCGTGACCACCCACACCCTGGGGATTCACCGGCAGCGGGTGCGCAAGATCGCGGGGGACACGGAAAAGCTCTACACCCAGATCGCGCAGGAAGAGGAAATCTATGAAAAAACCCGGGTGAACGATGAGCGCCGCCGCAAAGAGATCGAGCAGTTCATCCGTCGCTTCCGGGCCAAGGCCCGTCTCGCCAACCTCGTGCAGTCTCGCATCAAGACGCTGGAAAAACAGCAACGCCGGGAAAAGCTCGAAAAGATCGAGTCGCTGGAGTTTTCGTTTTCCACCGCGTCCTTTCCCGCGAAGGTGATGATGGAGATACGGGATCTCGGTTTTGCTTACGACGGCCAGCCGCAACTGTTCGGCGGCCTCGAACTCAGCATCGGAAGCCGCGACCGAATCTGCGTGGTGGGCAAGAACGGCAAGGGTAAGACGACCCTTCTCAAGGTACTTGCCGGCGTCCTGCCGGCCACGTGCGGGCACATGAAGCCGCACCCCTCGCTCAGGATCGGCTATTTCGAGCAAACCAACACCGCCGGGCTCCATCCGGAAAACACGGTCCTGGAGGAAATCATGCGGGCCGACGGGGCTTGCACCATGCAGAAAGCCCGCGATATCGCAGCCGCGATGATGTTTCGGGGGGACGCCGCGCTGAAGAAGATCGCGGTGCTTTCCGGTGGTGAGAAAAGCCGGGTGTTGTTGGGCAGGCTGCTGGTCACGCCATGCCACCTTCTGCTTCTGGATGAGCCCACCAACCACCTGGACATGGAATCGTGCGATTCGCTGCTGGCCGCGATCGATGCGTTCGACGGCGCGGTGGTGCTGGTGACGCACAACGAGATGTTTCTCCGGACTCTGCCGCACCGGCTCCTGGTCTTCGACCGGGGCAAGCAATTCCTCTACGAAGGAAGCTACGACCGCTTTCTGCAGGAGGTGGGCTGGCAGGGCGAAGATGAAGCATCTTTTGTGCAAAAGTCACGTAACAACCGTGAGGGCGGGGTGACGCCGGCCATGGACAAAAAGGTCTTGCGAAAGCGAAAGGCGGCGTTGATTCAGGAAAAGTCCCGGGTGCTCAAGCCCCTGGTTGCGGCGATTCAGCGTTTGGAAAACGAGATCGAGCGCCTGGAAGCGGAGGTGGGCCGGAACAATCGGCTGCTCGTGGAGGCCTCTACCGCCGGGGACGGGCCTGCCATCGCGAGGCTGGCAAAAACGGAAAGGGAGCTCAACCGTCAGCTCACGAAGCTCTACGACGAGCTGGATGCGGTCACCCGCGAGCACGAGACGCGGCTGCAGACTTTCGACAAGAAACTGGCGGAGCTGGAGCCGTAATCTTAGTTTATGCCAGGGTGTGAACCAAAAACTGTGGAGGGAACATGAAGAAAGAGCGAAAACTACTCACAGTGCTGGGCATGTTGCTGGCACTCGGTTTGGGCTGCGACGTAGGCGTCAACAAAACCATCTACGTAGAAGATGGGGAAACGCGCACCACCAGTCTGAACACGGTGAACGGGGACATCATTATCGGGCGTCACTGCAAGGTGAGGGGCGATTGTCGCGCGGTAAACGGCAGTATCGAGGTGGGGGACGATTCCGAAGTGCGCGACCTGACCACGGTCAACGGCCACATCGATGTGGGCGAGAACGTGCGCGTGGACGGCGCGGTGGAAACCGTGAACGGTGGTGTGGAGTGTGATGCCGGGGCCGAGGTGAAGGGCAACGTTCATACCGTCAACGGCCGGATCAGATTGGTCGCCACCACGGTCCGGCATGATGTGAAGACGGTGAATGGGGACATGCTGTTTCGAGACAAAACCCGGGTTCAAGGCGACGTCATTGTGCAGGGGAAAGTAAACGACCGCGGCGGTCCCGGCCGGTTGGTGATCGAGGTGCGGGATTCGGTTGTGGAGGGCGATGTTGTGGTCAAGGATCCCCGGCGGGACGTGCGTGTCCTTTTGGTGGAAGGCGGTCGCGTGCTGGGTAAAGTGCGCAACGCAGAGGTGGTCGAGGAGTAACGGGTTAGCGGAGGGCCGGGTC
>CAYQOI010000419.1:0-3817 GCA_964419085.1 uncultured Cytophagia bacterium
GCATTCTTGACCAGGAAAGGGCGCAACTGACCCGGAACCCACCTCTGTCCCAAGAACCTGGCCAGCGGCGGTTGCTGCAGCCGGCTCGTTTCTGCCGAAGTGGCAAGCCCGGCCCAAAAATCCCGAGCCTGCCAGCGCGCAAAAGCACGACCGCCCGCGCGCAGCATCAGGGCCGCAAACAGAATCTGAACCGCCACCATGAGCGCAAAAGCCACGGGGGAGATCCGGCTGTTCCCCAGGACAAAGAGCAACTGCGCGGCGCCGTACCCGACAATCACGAGCGCCGAGATGAATGGATGAGGTCGCGTGAGCAAGGTGTAAGCCCCGTGTGCTCCAGGAACCCACCCGGTGGCGTGCAGGAAATCCAGGAGCACCACCATCAGGAGGTAGGAAGAGAACGCGAGGAGCACCGGCCGCGCCACGAAAGCCACAGACGCGATCTTCGCCAGAGCGAGGTAGGTGACGGCGTACAGTCCGGGGATCCAAAACAAGCGGATCAGGTCGGAAAGCACGAATCGGGCAAACAACACCCGAGACGAGAGCGGAAGACTGGCGAGCAACTGAAACTCCTGCGTCCGTCCGGACGACGGCTTCAGCGTCACGATAAACCCGGCAAGCAGGGCCACCATCTGAAAAGGGAAGGCCTCCTGGAAGAAGAGACCGTAGAACAGCTCGCGTTGCACGGCCTGCAGCGGAAGGTTGTCGCGCAGGCTCAGCCACGTCAGGTACAGCGCGCCGCCCACCGCCCCTGCGGGGACCGCGATTTCAAGGAGACGCAGCAGGCCAACGGGCAAGCGAGCAGAAAGCCGGAACCGGACTGCGCGGCGTTCCACAAGCAGAAACGGTTTCAACGACCGCCAGAAATCCAGAACCAGACCCACATTCATCCCGAGGTGAGGTCTTTCACGAGACACAGAGCCGGGTGTAGAATTCCGGTCTGCGGTCGGCCAGCAGTTCGTTGAGGGCGGTGATCCGCTTGTTCTCGGCCAGAGACGGATCGATCTCGGTGACGAAGAGCTCTTCCCGCTGCGACCGCGCACGATGGAGGAGCTCTCCTTTTGGCGCGACGATCTGGCTCTTGCCGGTAAAGCGCAACTCGCCCTGTGGCCTGCGGTCGGTGCCGAAGCGGTTAGCGGTCACGGCAAACACGTTGTTTTCCAGACAGCGGGAAAGCATCGTCTGCTGGCAGTAGTGCAGCACAAGATTGGAGGGATGACAGATGACGTGCGCGCCCTGCACGGCCAAACTCCGGGCAACCTCCGGAAAGATCCAGTCGAAACAGATCATCATACCGACTCTGGCTCCACGCACTTCCTGGAGCGCCAGCGGCGTGTCGCCCGGGTCGAACCAGTGCTTCTCTTCGTTGAACAGGTGGATCTTGCGGTAGGTGTGAATCACCCCCTCCGGCCCCAAAAGCAGAGCGCTGTTGAACACCTTGTCCCGCTGTTTTTCCGCAAACCCCGTGACCAGATAAAAACCGCGCGCGCGGCAGAGCGCGACCAGCGCCTCCACCGTGGGAGAATGGGCCGGGTCTTCCGCAAGGGTCGCCGCCTCCTCGCGGTTCTGAAAATAGTAGCCGGTAAAGGCCAATTCGGGGAGCACGATCAGGTCGGCATCCGCCTGCTGCAGCGCCTGCACGACCTTGTTCAGATTTTTCCTGACTCTACCGAAATGGGGGCGAAATTGATAATAACCGATTTTCATAACACCCTTCAGCTTGCCTCAGGCATTAAAGATTTTGTTGAGGCGTTCGATGCCCAGCTCCAGTCGCTCCCGCGGTTCGCCGGTAAAACAGAGCCGAACGTAGTGACCGAAATCCCGCCCGAAGCTGTCGCCCGGCGCCACCGACACGCCGCTGTCCAGACAGGCTTCGATGAGCTGCCAGTAGTCCCGGCCGTGCAGGTAATCATCGGCACGGAAGAAGATGAAATAGGTGCCTTCCGGCTTGGGAAACGCCACCTGAAACCGCTCCAGGAACAGGTCGCGCAGCTCCTGGTAGTGGTCCCTCACCGGAGGCAGCCACGACTGCCGGCTTTTCACCGGCTCCACCATCATCACCTGCGCCAGGGTCGATGGACTGTAGAGCTGGTGCACCATCATCTTGTTGAGATTGCGCACCGCGACGTCGCTCGCGACCACGTACCCCAGCCGCAGGCCGGCAAACATGAAGCTCTTGGAAAAGGTAAAGACCGTGAGCGTGCGGTCGGACATCCCGGGCAAACTCGCGATGGAGATATGGGGCAGACCGTCAAAGGTCAGCCCATCGTATGCTTCATCCGAAACCACCCAGAGGTCGTTGGCCTGTGCCACCTCGGCCACCGCCTGCACCTGCGCCCGGTTCAGCACCTTGCCGCTGGGATTGTTGGGGGTGTTGAGGTAGAGTACCGCGGTTTTCGGAGTGATGAATTTCGACAGATAATCCCGAATGTTCAACTCGGGCTCCTGGAACAGCCGGGTGTAAAACGGCGCTTCGACCACGCGTCCGCCGGCAATCCTCACCATGCCGAAGAAGAAGGGCCAGGCCGGCGTCAGGACCACCACTTCGTCGTCAGGCTCCACCAGCGCCATCATGCTGATGCTGAGCGCGTTGGTCGCGCCGTTGGTAACCAGGATGTTCTCCCGGACGACCTCCAGGCTGTTGTCCTGACGCAGTTTTTCCGCGAGCACATCGCGCAGTGCGTCCACGCCAAAGGTGTTGCAGTAGCGGTTCACATCCGGGTGGCGGGCGAAGACGCTCTGTTCGATGGGCAACGGATATTTGGGCGCCAGGTAGGTATCGCCGATATGCAGCCGGACGAGGTTCTGGCCCTGCGCCACCATTTTGGCGCGGTACTTCTCGAATACGGAACCGGTGATCTGACTGACACGAGAAGCGAAGTTGGGGAATCTGGGCATGGAATGTTGAGTTTGAGTCGACTGAATTTGCTCAAGTATAAGGAATCTTTTGCAAAAAGTCAAACCGCGAAGTGAGCAGGAGAGTCGATGAGAACGCCGCTGCCAGTTTCCATGCCCCTTGATGACGTCTTTCTGCTTATCCGGGCTTAGTTAGTCTTCATCGGATTCCTCCGCCTCTCTGATCAATCGGCCATCTTCAGAAAAGAGCAGTTCATAATCTTTCTCCTCACCTGAGATCCGGGACTCGATCTTCACCTCGTAAAACACGCTGTCGCCCTTCGACAGTCGCTCGGTCTCTTCCATCTTATAGTCGCCGTACTTCTTCGAAAGTGTCTCGACGATCCCATCGGGCAACTGTGCGGTCGAAATAGACTCTTCCAGCTCGACCACGTTGCCGTCTGCCGTCCACAGGACATCCATTTTTTTGCCATTTTCAGTAAAGGAGATTTCGTAAAGCTTTTTACCCTGCTCCACTTCCTCAGCGTATTCATGCACGTCAGCGGATGGGTGTGCCTGTTTAAAGGCCCGCAGCACCGGTGTCGGGATCTCCGTTTCCGACACCTTCCTCTCTTTGCTTCCCGCACAACCGGCAAGAAACATAAGCACCAGCATGCCGATGCCAGTGACAGAACAGATACGCCTTTTCATCATGACACCTCCGTCACGCTATGATACATTAAATCCACAACCACAGGTGGGGATGAAATCGCAGGTTGCAACCTCAACTCACTCTGGATTCTTGACACAAAGCCTCGCTTACTTTTTTTCATATGTGACTCACGACTTCATAAACCCCGAGGGGTGGCTCAGGGATGAGCGAAAACCTGCAGGAGACGGAGACCGAATGAGATTTCCGGCGCGCCGTTGCCGATGCCAAAATTCGAGCCGACACCGGCCCGGAGCCGGCTGCCCGGAGCCAGCC
>CAYQOI010000420.1:0-3802 GCA_964419085.1 uncultured Cytophagia bacterium
GTGGTCAACGACGGCACGCGTCAGCTCTACACCCGGGCTGGCAATTTCCATTTTGACGGAAAGGGTCGCCTGGTAACCGCCAACGGCGCCCTGGTCCAGGGATGGACCGCTGACCAGACCGGTGAACTTTCCCAGACGGCTTCTCTGGGCGATATCGTGTTCGACGCGTCGGTGATTTCGCCGGCCGCAGCGACCAAGAACGTGGCCATCGCCGGCAACCTGGACGCGACCGCGGTCCCGGTGCGTGAGGTGTGGACCGCGAGCAAGACATTCTTGGATGCCAACTCCTGTAATGTGGCTGCCGCGACCACCGAGATCAACGATCTCGTCCAGACGACGACGCCTCTGGTGGATGGCGATACCATTATTGTCGGCGGCACCAACTTCGATGGCTCGCCGGTGAGCGCAACGTTCACCTATGGCGCCGGCAACGACGGCACCACGTTGGCGGACCTCATCTCGGTGATCGACTCCGCCTTCAGCGGCACCGTCACTCTGGAAAACGGCCAGATCGTGTTGCGCGACTTCAATTTCGGCGAGAGCAGCACAACGATCACGCTGGCGCCGGGAAGCGGGAATACCGGAGTCATCGAACTCCCGGGTTTCGTGAATACGGCCAAAGGGTTTTCTCCCAAGACGTCGACATCCGTGGAGGTGTTTGACAGCCTGGGCTCCAAGCATACGCTGAACATGACCTTCACGAAGACGGAGAATCCCCGGGAGTGGAGCTTCGAAGTTTCGTTCCCGGGCAATGAGAGCATCGTCGAGGGTGGCAAAGGAACCGTGACCTTTGCAGCGGATGGGTCGTTGGAGACCATTCTTTACGACCAGGGGCAGTCGTTGCTTGTGGTCGATCCAGGTAACGGCGCGGAGAATATGTCTATCAACCTCGATTTTGAGAATACGACGGGGTTGAGCGGCTTGACACAGTTCGCGGGCAGCTCAGCGGTATCGTTGCCTTTCCAGGACGGCCAGGCCAAGGGGACCTTGACCTCCTTCAGTATCGATGAGAGCGGGCAGATCATCGGCGCGTTTTCCAACGGGAGAACGAGACTGATCGCGCAGTTGGCGCTGGCGAATGTCAAGAACCCGGAAGGCCTGATCCATATCGGGAACAACCTCTACGATGTCTCAGCGAGTTCCGGCATCCCGGTGGTGGGAAAGGCAGGGGAAGACGTCCCGGCTACGGTTTTGTCCGGAACGCTGGAAGCGTCAAACGTGGACCTGGCGCAGGAGTTCGCGGAGATGATTATCGCGCAGCGAGCCTTTCAGGCCAACGCGAGGGTCATCACGGTCAGCGATCAGTTTCTGAGCGAAGTCACGCAACTGAAACGGTAATCATCGTTGAATGGACGCTTTTCGTGATCCGGGTGGAGGCGCACGTTTCCGCCCGGATCTCAATTTAAGGGTTTGGAGATGGACAAAGGAACAATAATCGGGATTGTAAGCGGCTTGGGACTCGTTGCGCTTTCGATGATCATGGGCGGGGGCATCGCCGCGTTCATCGATATCCCGTCGATGTTGATCGTGTTTGGTGGGAGTGTTGCGGCCACGTTGGTGAATTTTCCATTCAAGGACGTGATGGGGGTGATGAAGGTGACCAAGAAGGTGCTTTTCGAGACTCCCATCACGCCGCAAAAATACATCAATCAGATCGTGGAGATTTCCAAGAAGGCCCGCACCAACGGCCTGCTTGCCATCGAAGAGGATCTGAAGAATGTCGATGAGGATTTTATGAAGGTCACCCTGCAGCATGTGGTGAACGGGACCGACGCAGAGGACCTCAATAAGATCATGGAAGCTGAACTCGCCATCATGGCGGAGCGCCACAAGGTGGGCCAGAAAATCTACATGGCGCTTGGATCCTACGCGCCGGCATTCGGCATGATCGGAACGCTCATCGGCCTGATTCTCATGCTCCGCAATCTCGATGATCCCGCTTCGGTGGGCCCGGGCATGGCGATGGCCATGATCACGACCTTCTACGGATCCCTGCTGGCCAACCTGTTCTTCCTTCCCATGGCGGGCAAATTGAAACAGCGGTCGGAGCAGGAGATCCAATTCAAGGAGATGCTCTTGATGGGCATCCTTGCGGTGCAGGCGGAGGAATCCCCGCGCGTGATCCAGAACAAGCTGTTGTCCTTCCTCGCTCCCTCAGAACGCGAGAACGGCGGCGGTGGCCAGACCCAGACGGTTGAGGAGTCTTAGCATGAGCGACAAAAAACGGAAGACCGACGACGATGACGACATGCCATCTGCTCCCGCGTGGATGGCGACGTTCTCAGACATGATGACCTTGCTGATGACGTTCTTTATTCTCATCATGTCGTTCTCCACCATGGAAGTGGACAAGTTCAAAATGGCCATGGGATCCCTCCAGGGCGCATTGGGCGTCCTGGGTACCCAGAAGAAGCTGCGGCCGGAGCAGAGTTGGTTTTCTCCGTATCAGTACAATGCGCAGACCAACAGCGTACTGCAGCATGTGGAGCGCTTGCGGGCGCTGATCGAGGCCAGCAATCTCGAGGATGTAGTGGATCTAAAGGTCACCAAAGGCGAAGTCTACATCGAGTTCAAAGATAAAATGTTCTTCGACGTGGGGGAAGCAAAGCTCAAACGAACCTATACCAAGCTGCTTTCGGTGATCGCGCGCACGCTGTTTCCGGAAGTAAAGGAGATTCGGGTAGAGGGTCACACCGATAACATCCCCATTCATACCAAGGAGTTTCCCAGCAACTGGGAGCTCTCCATGGCCCGTGCCTTGAGCGTGGTCCGCTTCTTTGTGCGCGAAGAGCATGTGAACCCTGCGATGATCTCTGCGAGTGGCTTTGGTGAGTACCGGCCCCTTGTGCCAAACGACACGCCTGAGAATCGGGCCAAGAACCGGCGTGTGGTGTTAAAACTGAAACTTTAACCAACAAGTGAGTGGCGAGAGATGGCAGAAGAAACGGTCCAAAACAATCAAGAAACACCCGAAGCGACCGATGATAAGAAAGGAAGTAAAGGCCTTTTGCTGAAGATCGCCTTGATCCCGGTGGTTATCGGCGTCCAGGCGCTTCTGGCCTACTATCTGGTGTTCAATGTTTTTGCGCAGAAACCGGACAAGCCAAAGGAAGAAAAGAAGACCAAGGAGGTCGGCCAATTCTTCGAACTCAAGGACATCGTCGTCAATCCCGCCGGCACCATGGGACACCGGTTTCTGGTCATAGAGTTGGGATTTGAAACCCATGACCCAAAACTAATCGAAGAGGCACAAAGCAAGGAAATCTGGATTCGCGACGCGGTCATCTCCTACATGGCGAACAAGACGCCTGAAGACCTGCTGGACATTCACCTTCGCGAACAGTTCAAGGACGAAATCCTAAAAATGGTCAACACCAAGCTCAACCACGGCAACTTCGAAACGCTGTATTTCACAAAGTACATTTTACAGTAATGTTGCGTATTCAACCTCGGTGCTAAACTGCCATGGCGAAAGAATCAAAGAAAAGCGGCGCGGAAGCCGCGCAGCTTGAGCAAGATGCACAAGTGACCGAAACCGCTGAAGCCTCCGGGCCGGAAGAAGGCATGCCTGCGCAAAATGTGGCAGAGACACAGCTGCAGGCTGACGGGGAATCGGAAGAGGTGTTGCACCTGGGAGAGGAGGGCTCCCAGGAACCTGGCGGGAACGGCTCCCTGGCCAACATCGACCTCTTGCTGGATGTGTGCTTGCAGGTCACGGTCGAGTTGGGAAGGAAAGAGATGCGTTTTAGCGAGATTCTGGAATTAGGCAAGGGCTCGCTGATCGAACTGAACAAGATCGCGG
>CAYQOI010000421.1:0-3797 GCA_964419085.1 uncultured Cytophagia bacterium
GGTTAAAGGTAGGCGATCCACGACTCAGATGCAAGGAAAAAACCAGCTGAAGGGCCCCACGCGTTTGTCCCGTTCGGCACGGGAAACCAAGCGGGACGGGGTGTGGCATCATTCCACGGTTTGTCCAGGTCGTTGCAGGCGAAAGGCTTCGATACGTTCGACGGCCTCATTGGGGTCGTCGGTCACCATCAGATATGCGGCGTAGTCGCGACCGGCCGCCAGCTTCTTCAACAGGGGGAAGACCGGTGTTGTTTCCGTCCAAAACGTCTGGTCCAGGAAGATCATGGGGCTGGCGTCGCCTGCGGTCTTGTAGTGATTCTGCGCGGCATCTTGAAAGACCTCTTGAACGGTTCCGGCGCTCCCCGGCGCAAAGATGATTCCCGATCTCGCGATGGTGAGCAAGCCGTCCTCGCGCACGCTGTTAGCGAAATACTTGGCGATGTGCGTGGCGAAGATGTTGGGCGGCTCATGGCCGTAGAGCCACGTAGGGATGCCCACACTGATGGTGTGTGCCGGCGACTCGGGTGAGTTGGGATAGGCACGGCGTACCTCGAAGGCCGTCTTGAGCCACGCTTCCTTGGGGTCGTAACCGGGCGCGGAGCTCAGCAACCGGATGGCGTCCTTCAGGTCGGCAAGGGACCGGTTAGCCAGCCAGGCTCCGAGGTTAGTGGCTTCCATGGCACCAGGTCCCCCGCCGCTGACCATCAGGTAGCCCTTTTGCGTCAGCGCCCTGGCGATCTGCGCCACGGCGAGAAACAGAGGATGGGAGCGAGGCAGGGCGTGGCCTCCCATGATCGCCACGACGTGGCGTTGTTCAAGCACTTCTTGCAACGCGTCGGTGATCGCGTGATCGTGCAGGCGCCGGCTCAGCGTCTCCAGAATGTCCGTGGGTTCAGCGCCACCGGTGTCCCGATAGTGCCGGTGGATGCGTCCGTCGAGCGTGCGCGCGTACCCGTCGGGGGCCTCCGGGTCGAACCCGGCCATGAGTTCATCGACGCTGTAGAGAGCACCGCGGTAGGGGTTGTACGGCAGGTGGGGAATTTTCGGGAAAATCAACGCGCCGTGCCGCGCGGCACGGGCTGCGGTCGCGGCATCCAACTCGCACCCCAGAAAGACGGCGTTGTGTAACTGCTGTTTCTTGAGCACGGCCGCGTGCTTGCGGAGGTCGAGGGACTGGAACACCCCACCTGCCAGGGGTTGTCCTGCTGCGAGATGCTCGTTCAACTCCTCCAGCGATTCGAATTCCACGTGTGCATGCTTCATGTTCACTCCCTTGCCAAACTGTACCTGTTCCGGGGCAAAAGACGTTGCAAAAACCCGTCCAACGGGCGGGCTGCATACGGGGTGGGTAATCATTCGGCCTGGCATGGTCATGTTTGCGCCTCGTCACGTCGTTTCGGGGCAGTGGACCGGCCAAATCCCCGAAATGATGTGGTCAAATCCCCAATTCCGTTTGTGGGACAAGGATGGGCCCGGTATCTGGAGATTTGATGTAAGTGTATGCGAAACAAGTTGTAAAAGCGCTTCTGAATGAGCTTGTCACGCCGCTGGCACGGTTCCTGCCGATAAGTCAACCCGAAAACGAGGGCTCCGGCAACGTCAACCCCGGATGCCTCAGCAAAAGGCGGACCGGACGCATCTCGTGACGTTGCAAACGGAGGCCTTTCAAACCACACGTTGTAGCAGAACGGGAGGAGAGCAAGATGGGTAGTTTTGTAGAGGAGTTGGTAGGCACATTTGGTGGAGAGGTCACGGAGCAGCTCTCGTCGAAGCTCGGAATCGACAAAAATACCGCCACGAAAATCCTGCCGCAGGTCGCGCCTCTGATCCTCGGGGGGATGAAACGGCAGATGCAGACCCGCGGGGGCGCCGACCGCGTCAACCACATCCTGAACAAGTACGGTAACGACGGCGTGTTGAATGACATCGGAGGTCTGTTCAGCCAAAAGGCGAAAGAGAGCAAGCCCGATCCCGGGCTGGGCGGTTTGTTGGGGGATTCAGGCGTTCAAGCCGCGAACTTGCTGACCCGCCAGTTCAATCTCAGCGGCAGCACCGCCATGAAGATCATTCCTATGCTGGCCCCGGTGGTGTTGGGGGCCCTGACCCGCAAGCGCGACAGCGGCGGCGCGGGGGTGAGCGGGATCGCGGCGTTGATCGACCAGGATGGAGATGGTAACATTCTCGACGACGTTGCGGGATTTCTGATGGGTGGAGGTGCCGGCGGCAGAGGCGGCAGCGGGATGCTGGGAAATCTACTCGGGTCGCTGCTGGGCCGAAAGTAGGGTTAGGAGGCGTACGGGAGGACTAAAGGGACGGTGCAAGGCTTGAGAACATTCGTCATGCTGGCAATGCTGACGACTCTCATCGTGTGGTTGGGATGGGCAATTGGCGGCAGGTCAGGTGCGATACTCGCCCTGACACTTGCCGCCGGGGTGGTCGTGCCTGGCTGCAGCCGTCGTACCCGGCGGCATGTGAGATACATCGGGCAGGAATTAATAAGGGAGAGCTAAAATGAGCGGTTACATCGAACGCGGCGCGGTGAAAGTCATCGAAGTGGTGGGAATCTCGCAGACCAGTTTTGACGACGCGGTTTCCCAGGCCGTCAAGAAAGCATCCGAGAGCGTGCACGGCATCACAGGCGTGGAGGTGCTCAAATTCATGGCCAGCGTCAAGGACGGCGGCCTAACCCAGTACTCAAAATCGCGTTCCCGGTCGAGTAACATCACTCAAAACACAATCAGGAGGGCATGATGGGTTTGCTGGATTTCTTGAAGGACGTCGGCAACGACATTTTCGGTGGCAACGACGAGGCCGAAGAGATCACAAAGATGTTGAATCAGGACCTGAGCGGCAAGATCACGGATCTCAAGGTGGAATTCGACAGCGGCGTGGTGACGCTCCACGGGAACTGCGATTCTCAGGCCACCAAAGAGAAAGCCGTGCTGTTGGCGGGCAACCTGAAGGGCGTGGAGAAGGTCAACGATGACAACTTGACCGCGCCGCCCGCGCAGGAGGAGACCGAGTACTACACGGTGAAGTCAGGGGATTCGCTCTCGAAAATCGCCAAGCACTACTACGGCGACTACAAGAGGTACCCGGTGATTTTCGAGGCCAATCGTGAGGTGATCAAGGATCCGGATCTGATCTTTCCGGGTCAGGTTCTGCGCATACCAAAATCAATCTGAGGAGAGGACGATGAGACTCAATGCTCCGAAGAAAGGCATCTGGTGGACTTCCGTGGTGCTGGGCATCGTGGCGATCGCCGGGCAGTTCGTCGCGATTCCTGTGGTGACGGTATATTCGTTCTGGTTCGCGACCGCGGGTCTGGTGCTGCTTGTGCTGGCTACCTATCTGAAAGGCATGTGATTCCCCGGCGATCGCGGCACACCCTGAGGTTGGAAAGGGGTCTGTCCTGGGGGCCTAGACGCTTCCAGGCAGACCCTTTTTTGTTTCAGTTGAACGGAGTGCGGATGGCTCGCAGTGGAGGTCTTACAAGTCGTCGGAGTAAACGGCACGCACCGGATCGCGCAGGTTGTAACCTGAAGCCATCACCTCTCCGTACGCGCCCGTGCTGCGAATGGCGATCAAATCACCGCGGCGCACTTCCGGCAGTGTTACGGCCTTGCCGAAGCAATCCGACGACTCGCAGATGGGCCCCACCACGTCGTACCTTTTCTCCGGGCCGGAGCCGGTGAGATTTTCGATCTTGTGGTAGGATTGGTAGAGCGCCGGCCGCAGCAGTTCGGTCATGCCCGCATCCAGAATCGCAAACCTGGCCTGCACGCCTTTCTTGACAT
>CAYQOI010000422.1:0-3793 GCA_964419085.1 uncultured Cytophagia bacterium
AGCTTCTCCGGGTCCAGATTGAAATCGCTTTCCCGAATGTCCACAAAAATGGGCTTCGCGCCGAGGTACTGGATGGCTTCCGCGGTGGCCACAAAGGTGTAGGGCGTCGTCACGACCAGGTCGCCAGGGCCGACGCCGAGACCCGCCAGCGCCAAGTGCATGGCCGCGGTACAGGAGTTCACCGCGATTGCGTGCCGGGCACCGGTGTACTCCGAAAACAGGCGCTCAAACTCTTTGACCGCGTGCCCGGTGGTCAGCCAGCCACTCTTCAGCGTGGCCACGACCGCCTCGATCTCTTCGTCTTCAATAAAAGGTCGGTGGAACGGAATCTTCATCGCTGCATTCATGTGCTTGCGTCTATCCTCATGAAAGAAGCTTGTTCATAACCCCAGCAGCCACGGCGCGTAGCTGTTGATGGAAAAAAGAAGGTAGCGGCCCCGCCGGTCGAACCGCCCGCTCATGCTGGCGAATCGCGCCGCGATCGCGAGGCTGAGATTTCTCCGCGGTCGGTACTCCACCCGACCCTCGAACAGACGGGTGCGCAACACGTTGCCGCTGGGGAAACTCGTGCTCCGCGGGTTGATGTTGGGCAGCAGCGGGTCTGAGAGGATGGAGTGCTCCCCGGAACGGTTGTACCCAAATCGCCCCCACAACACCAGCCGATTCTTGAGAATCACCCTGGCGCCGAGAGTGAATTCATCGGCATCACTACCGATGGGCGAGCCCAGCGGGACGCCGCGGGAGACGAAATTGTTCATGCCGTCACCATGCCTGAACGTGTACGTCCCCACCTTGGTGTATCCGGCGAATGTGGTCACCGCGGCGCCGGCCACAAAGGACGAGTAGGCCAGTCTCATGCGATAGGCCGTGGCGTCCGGTCGCCCCGCATCTCGCTCCGCCTTCTCCAACTTGATCTCGTCGATCACCAGGTTTCCCGAAAGTCGTAGCCCCTGCAGCGGCAACCAGTCAAACGCGAACGACCACACCGAATTGGAGCTTTTCGTCCCTGCCTGTTCGTTGGTGCGCTCGTTGAGCTCCACTTCCAGGACGGGCAGCAGCGGATTGAGAAACGCCAGGTCGAACGGGCGATCTTTGCCCGAATAGATAATAATTTCCGACACGCCCAGGACGAGATTGCGGTGGTTGGAGTACTGAATCCCGTGCCCCACGAGGTAGCGATTGATGTTCGCGCTGTCCTGCACCGATTCCAGGAAACCGTAAAAAAAGCGACCGGTAATCCGTTTATGCCGAAACTCCACCATGAAGTGGTCAGAGGCCGGAGATAGCTGCGACAGCACGAGGTTGTCCGATTCGAACGGCCCCCAGCGCTGCCGGCTGCGGCCGAACTGCAACGTGAGCCAGCTATTGTGGTAACCCAGCGTGGCGCGGTCGAACTCGGCGGAATTAAGCCCAAACCGCCTCACTTCGCGCGGGCGCCCTGTGAAGTGCGGCAGGCTCTCCGGGTCACTGGTGGCGCGCAGGTAGAGTTGGAGCAAGAAATTCTGCCGGTACCAGAGATTCAGCCTGGAGTACGTGGTGCCCGAAAAGCCGGAAAACGGTTTGCCGCTCCCCACGGGCTGTTGTAGCAGAATCCCGTTCCACCACCGCACCCGCAACGAATCTCCCAGAAACTTGCCCCCCGGCACCAGCGCGGCTTCGTGATTCAGGTCACCGGTCAGCCACGCGAGCGCAGCGCCGGCCGCAGCGCCTCCTTTGGCGAGCGCCGGTTTCAGCAGTTCCCAGCGGTAAGGTTTGAACATCGAGTTGGTGGCCCAGTAAAGCCCGAAATCGTGCAGCACCGCGAGGTTCTGCCCGGGCCAGAAATCGTAAGACAGATCCTGAGCGAATGCCCTGCCCCACAAAACGGTCGAGAGCAACGCGCAGGCAGAAAACAGACGAAGAAACCTTTTCATGACACCCACCAGCGATTGGACCGAAGACACAAAAACCAGTTCACTCCGAAGCATGGGAGTTCCAGGTCGCCTCGTGGGAAGCCGGAACGACTTTCACGTCATCCAGATAATCGAGTCTTTTGAGCGTTTCATCGATCTGGGACAAGATGAGCGCTTGCTGCGCCGCATCCAGTCTGCGGAAACCCTTGCCGATGTTTTGCGCAGAGACAAAGGAAAAATCATATTCACGCCCATAGACAGGCGGAGCGATCCCCAGAAAGCGGGCCAGCCGCTCCAGGTGCAGCAAGGGTTGACGCACAAAATCTTCGTACCGCACCGTGATGACGCGGTCAGCGGGCAGGTCGCCCAGATGGGTCATCGCGCGTTCCACCGACCGCACCCATTGCCGGGCGCAGACTTCCAGCAAATCTCTCGCGGTCAGGTCCGCGTCGATTCCTTCGTAGCGCGGCCCCCACGTTCCCGTCTGATGCCCTCTGGACACGCTCTTCCGGACCAGGTCCCGCGCATACGACAGGGCGTAGCCCCACGCAGCTGCGAACGGAAAGTACCGCGCTTTCTTGAAGACGTAAGACCACGAGGGCGGCGCCAGCCACTGCCGGTACACCGATTCTACCACGTCGCGGCCGTCGCGAATGAGGTGTACGAAAACGGCCTCCGGGAGAACAGCACGAACGAACGCTACCCGCAGGCAGTTGCTCACCGTTTTCTCCACCAGATACGGCTTGCCCGAGCTGAACCGCGTTAGGTGCCGGCGAATTCTCGCGACCACCTCCGGCGTGGCGGACGCGGCCGGCAGCTCATCGTGTGGGACCGTCTCGTTTCCCAGACGCCAGATGAAATTGACGTCGTACGGCACCCGGTCCAGATGCAGGTAATCCGCAAGGAGGTCACGCACCAGCTTGGTGCCGGAGCGGGCCGCGCCGATCAAGATCACCGGTCTAAAGCGCGTCGTCATAGCCAACCTCGACCTGCTTGTCTGCAGGAGAAGCCTGAGTTTCCACCACCAGCGGCTCGCCCAGCAGAACCGCCGCGTATCTCTGTAGCGAAGCTTCACGACCGTAGCGGGTCTCGGCCAAACGCCGGCCCCGTGCGCCGCACGCCCGAACGCGGTCCGGGGCGTTCACGTACTTCAGCACCGCCTCTCGCAGGCCGTCGACGTCACCGATCTGGACCACCTCGCCAACACCCTCTTCCCCAATCATGCGGGCCACCTCACCGTCTTCTCTCCCCTGGTACAAAATGGGCCGCGCGGCCGCGAGCACGCCGTAGCTTTTCGACGGCACCGCCAGCCCGGTGCATTCATTCCGCAAGCTGACGAAATGCAGGTCGCCGGCGCTCAGGATCTCCGCCAGGGAATACTTGTCGTGCAGAAACGGCAGGAGAACCACATTCTCCAGACCTTCGCGCTGCACCCGTGCCTTGATGGCCGCCGCACGCGAGCCTTCCCCGATGAAGACGAAGAGGACACGCTCCTCCGACTTCAACTGCGCAGCCACGGTGAGGAGGTCGTTAAAATGCTGCGGGATTCCGATGTTCCCGGCGTACATCACGACGAACTTGCCCGTCCAGCCCTCATCCCGCCGCAGCGAGTTGGAAGCGTGCGGGATGTCGCGAATGACGGCTTCATCGGCCCAGTTTGGAATGACATGAATGCGCTCCGCTGAAATCCCCAGTTTCTCGGCCACCTCGCTCATGCACCGGCCGATCACGATCACGCTTTCGGCCCGCCGGAGAGAGAACGCCGAAAGTCGGGTCAGGAGCCGGGTGAGCAAACTGTCGCGCGGCATCATCCCCAGCTCCACCATGAATTGCGGATAAACGTCTTGCAAAATGCAGGTGTACGATTGTCCCCGCAGCCGCGAAAGCACCACGCCCCAGAG
>CAYQOI010000423.1:0-3788 GCA_964419085.1 uncultured Cytophagia bacterium
AACTGTGCCCAGACGCTATCTAAAATTCGCCCAAGGCCATTTTTACCACGTCTATAACAGAGGCGCAAATAAGCAAAAAATATTTTACCAGAGCGAAAACTACCTCTACTTGTTGAAACTCCTGAAAAGGAATGCAAAAAAGTTTACGATTGCTGTCATCGCTTATTGCCTCATGCCAAATCACTATCATTTCCTGCTCCGTGTAGATGGCAACGGCGACCTGTCTCGTTGCATCTCGGTAACCTGGAATGCCTACGCCCAGGCTTTCAACAAAAGATTTAATCGAGCCGGCCCTTTGTTCAGCGAGCGATTTAAAGCTGTTGACGTGGACAAAGACAACTATCTCATTCATTTATGTCGATACATTCACCTGAACCCGTTGAAAGCGAACCTGGTTCGCAGGCTCGACCAATGGCCGTTTTCAAATTATCTGGAATTTGTCGGCCAAAGAAAGGGTGGCCTATTTGATCCGGTTTTCTTTCGAGCCTACTTCGCCGGTCCAAAGGAGTATTATGAGTTCGTCCACGACGAGGCCATTCAGCCACTGCCAAACTTTCATAGATACACTTTGGATTAGCTCTACCCCCCGGAGGCTTCGAGCCTCCCGGGGGTAAATCTCGACTGTGTCAATTTTATCCGGATGTTTTCTTAAACATAGCAAGATTTATCGTAAGTGTTGAGCATTTTTCAGCAAGGCCATCATGACCGGCACACAAGAAAAATCCGATTTCTTAAAAGACGACCAGCTCAAACGCATCACCGGCACGCACTTCAACTACTACTTTGTGTGTGCTACCAAGCTCTGGTACTTCGCTCACGACATCCAGATGGAGCAGGAGTCCGACCTGGTGGCGCTGGGCAAGCTGACCCACGAAGCACACTACACCCGCGACAGCAGCAAAGACGCATTCGCCATCGCCGGCATCAAACTCGACCGCATCACACCGGACGGCTACGTGCACGAAGTCAAGAAAAGCGACCGGGCCGAGCACGCGCATATCTGGCAGCTCAAATACTACCTCTGGGTGCTGGAGCAAAACGGCTTCGGTCGCCTCAACGGTGTGCTGGAATTTCCCAAGCAGCGCAAGCGCGTGGAGGTACGGCTCACCGAAGAAGACCAAAAGCGGATTCAGGAGAAGCTTCAGGCCATCCAGGAAGTCATCCGGCAACCCGATCCGCCGAAGGCCAAAAAGATCGGATTCTGCCGGCGCTGCTCGTACCGGGAGTTGTGTTGGTGCTGAATGGAATGGAACACGGATTAGGATTTTGGGCAATTTAAAACCGTTCAAATCCGTGGAATCCATTAGATCCGCGTTCCAAAAATAGAACACGGATTGAACGGATCCAACGGATTAGCACGGACTTCGATTTGAATAGATTGAAATTCGTTTCAATCCGCTAATCCGTCTGACCCGTGTTCTGAAAAGAATGAACACAGATCGCACTAAGAGGTGGGAGCAAGTAAGATGTTGCATGAGGAATTGACCGAAAGGATCATAGCGGCTTTTTATAAGGTCTATAACACCCTGAGGTACGGCTTTTTGGAGAAGGTCTATGAGAACGCGCTGGCCATCGAATTGAAAAAGTACGGACTCAATGTCGTTCAGCAGAAGAACATTAAGGTTTACTACGAAGGGAAGGCGGTAGGCGACTACTTCGCCGACCTGCTCGTCGCCGATAAAGTCATCGTCGAAGTCAAGGCCGCCGAAGCCGTACGTGAAGAACACGAAGCGCAGTTGCTCAACTACCTCAGGGCAACCAATGTTGAGGTAGGTCTGTTGCTCAACTTTGGTAAATCCGCGGAGTTTAGGCGAAAGATCTTTGAAAACCGACTCAAGAAGTAGGATGGAACACGGATAGAACGGCTTAAACGGATCGCCACGGATGAGGATTCCCTGATAGATTGGGATCTGTTCAAATCCGTCGCATCCGCATGCTAAATATCAGGTGGCGCTATGACAAACAAAAGAAAAGACCTAAGAGAAAGACTGACCAGAATCCAGCAGGACCTCATAGGCTTACTCCGAACGGAAAAGAAGTCTTTGGCCAATTTGGAAAAAGCTGCTCTCGGCGAGGCCCTGATTATGATCAAAGGGGTCTTGAGCGATTGGGAATGGAGTACCCAAAGGTTGACGAAACGCAGAGCGGACTAAGGCGCTTATAATTCCCTCTGACTCCGTTGAAACCGTCACATCCGTGTTCTATTGAAGTGACCAGGAGATGAGATGCCGAGAAACTACTACATTTTCAACCCGGGCCGGTTGCGCCGGAAGCAAAACACGATTTTCTTTCAACGCTACCAGCAGATCTCCAGCGAGCAGGTCATCGCCGACTTTGAGGATGCACTCGAAGACGAACCCGCACTCACCGAGGCCGACCCCGAAATCGAATACAAGACTTCCGGCGATCGCAAGGTTATCCCCGTGGAGGACATCGACTGTATCTATGTCTTCGGCGAGGCGGACTTCAACCGCAAGTTCTTCAACTTCTGCAGCAGCCGCCAGATCCCTGTACACATCTTCAACTATTTCGGCTTTTACAGCGGCACCTTTTATCCGCGGGAGTTTCTCAACAGCGGCAACCTGCTGGTGCGCCAGGTGAGCCACAATCAGGATGCGGAGAAGCGGCTGGCGCTGGCCCGCGCCTTTGTGCTCGGGGCCTCGGGCAACATCGTCAAAAACCTGCAGTACTACGACGCCCGGGGCAAAGACTGTTCGCCTTTCCTGCTGGAAATCTCGCGACTGCGCCGGCAGGCGGAAACCGCCGAAGCGGTGTCGGAGCTTATGGGCATCGAAGGCAACATCCGCCAGGTCTACTACAAGGCCTGGCCGCTGATCATCGACCCGCCTCTGGAGTTCAGTAAACGGGTTCGCCGGCCGCCGGACAACCAGGTCAACGCGCTCATCAGCTTTGCCAACAGCATGGTCTACACCACCGCGCTCAGCGAAATCTACAAAACGCAGCTCAATCCCCTGGTCTCGTTTCTGCACGAGCCGGGCACCAAACGCTTCAGCCTGTCGCTGGACCTGGCGGAAATCTTCAAACCGCTTCTGGCCGACCGCATGATCTTCACGCTGTTGAATCGCGGCCAGTTGACCGACAAGCATTTCACCCGCAAGGGTAAAGTTTGCTGGCTCAGCGAAGAGGGCCGCAAGGTGGTGGTCCGGCTGTTCGACGAGCGGTTGGGCCAGACCATCAAGCACCGCAAGCTCGGGCGCAACGTCAGCTACCGGAGGCTCATCCGGCTGGAGTGCTACAAACTGATCAAGCACTTGCTGGGTCAAGCCACCTACAAGCCGTTCGTGATCTGGTGGTAGCGCGGGCGGGATAAGGACGAGACGTGTACGTGATTCTGGTTTACGATATCGGCGAAAAGCGGGTGACCCGTGTGCTGAAGGCGTGCCGCGCGTATCTCAATTGGGTGCAGAACAGCGTCTTCGAGGGAGAGATCAGCGAAGCGAAGCTGGAGGAGCTGAAACTTCGGCTGAAGAAGATCATGAAAGAGAAAGAGGACGCGGTGCTGATCTATCGCCTGGGGGATCAGCGATACATGAAAAAGGAGGTTCTGGGGCAAGAAAAAAGTCCCCTCGACACGTTTTTGTAGCGCGGCGGGGCGGGCCTGGCGTCGACCTTCTGCCTGTGGGTGCAAGATTTGGGGTCGACAGAGAAAATCGTTGCAATTGCCGCTGTAAGTGGCTATTTTACAGGGCCATTTTGGCGGGCTTGAATCGCACTACGGTAGGATTGAAACAAAAGCGGTTCGGCATTGAAGTGATCAAGCTTAAAAC
>CAYQOI010000424.1:0-3787 GCA_964419085.1 uncultured Cytophagia bacterium
GTGAAAGAGTTCGTGCACCGGGAGAATGTGCCGGTGGACCTGGCGCTGGGTTTCAAGCCGGACTTCGCAAAAGGCGCGCAACATTTCGACCACCTGCGGCGCTATTTCAACATCCCGTTTAAGGAAATGGTTTTCGTGGGGGATTCGCTCAGCGACGCGCGCAAGGCAAAGCAGGTGGGGGTCCGTTTTGTGGCCAAGTTGGGCACCTTCACCGAAGCGGATTTTCGCCAGAACGTGAACACCGTGTTCTTTCCGGTGATCTGGGAAATCTACGAATTGCTGGACCTTCTGGAGGAGTTATGGACGCTCTGATTCTGGCCGCGGGTACCGGAAGCCGCCTGGTCAATTTGACCCGGGAGTTGCCCAAGGCGCTGGTTCAGGTCGCCGGTCGTCCGCTGGTGGATTACACGCTCGATTTTGTACACACGCTGGGCTGCAACAAGATCGTGGTTGTGGGGGGATTTTACTTCGACAAACTGCAGGCCCACCTGAGCGGCAAGAAGAACATCCGCTTGTTGGAAAACAAGGATTTCCTGAAGGGAAGCATTTTGACGCTGGCGAAGGGTTTGCCGGAGATGAACGATTCCTTTATTTTGATGAATGTGGACCACATTTATCCCAAACGACTGGCACGCACATTTGCGGCCAGCCAGGCGAAGTTGACGGAAATCTCCGCGTTTGTGGATTTCGACCGGCCGCTGCAGGAAGACGACATGAAGGTGCAGCTCGCCGACGGCAAAACCATCGGGCGGATCTCCAAAGGTCTGCACGAATTCGATGCAGGTTACATCGGGATGACTTACGTGCCGGCCCGGCGCCTGGAGATCTACCGCGAGGCCGCGCTGCAACTTGCCCAGGAGAATGAATGCGCGGTGGTGGAAAACTTGCTGCAAAGGCTCATCGAACAGGGAAATCCACCGGAGATCTTTCCCGTCTCCGGCACCCGGTGGCTGGAAGTGGACAACCAGTGGGATCTGCAGAATGCCAAACGTATTCTCAAGTGGGTGGAGGACTTCCTGGATTGAAAAATAAACGCTTGACTTTCGCGACCATTCACCTTAAATTTGCAGCGAAATGTCGTACCGCGATGGTGACAGGTTGAACCTTGTCTGACGATTTACGCAAACTCCTTCTTCAGGTCGTAGATAGACTGGAAAAAACTTACCCGGACGCCCATCTCGAATTAAATTACTCCAATCCCTTTGAACTGCTGATCGCCACGATTCTCGCGGCGCAGTGTACTGACGCAAAGGTCAATCAAGTGACTGAAACGCTCTTCAAAAAATATCCCGACCCGGCAGCCTTTTTGGCGGTGGACCTTGCGCAGCTGCAGGAGGATATTCGTGCGATCACGTTTTACCGCAACAAGGCGAAGTACATCCGTGCGTGCTGCGAGTTGCTGGTGGAAAAACATGGGGGTAAAGTGCCGGACCGCGTCGAGGACCTGGTGAAATGTCCGGGAGTGGGTCGTAAAACCGCGAACATCGTGCTGGCCAATGCCATGGGCATTCCGGCCATCGGGGTGGATACGCACACCATCCGGGTGCCGAACCGATTGGGTGTGGTGGCCAGCAAGGATCCCGATGAGATCGAGCGTGTCTTGTGCGATTTGCTCCCCAGGGAAAGGTGGAACCGGGCCAATATTCTGATCCAGTGGCACGGGCGGTACACCTGTACCGCGAAACAGCCCAGGTGCGGGGAGTGCACCGTGTTCGACCTGTGCCGGTGGCCGGATAAGGAGTCGTTTAGTTAATCAACTTTGTGTCTGCTAACCTGGGAGTAAAAAATGGACGACGAACACCGGCAAAACGTGCCACAGGGAACCGACGCGAAGAGAGCGTCACAAAAACTTCCCATCGCCGATATCATCTCGCTGGAAACCGTGGTGAACCTTTTGGTGGACAAAGGCATCTGTACTCTCGAGGAGCTGTACGAAGAAGAGTGGAAACGTCGACGTCATCTCGATGGTTCAAAGGGACAGGCCTACGTCAACGTCGGGCGGGACGGCCGGGAGAGCGGAAACATGCGGTCGCATTCAGATAGGCAGGATTGGCTGAAAAAGAAGATGATCAAACGGCGATGGAGCCGCCGCCTGGGCACGTGGCTGTTTGGCTGGCAGTGGAAAAAAGTCAAGTCCGAACCCAAGACGGGGCACATTGAAAAGGTCTAAGGCCGCCATGTTTGTTGGACGATCGCTGCGGTTGTCCCTCCTGATTCTGCTGTTTCTGCCTGGCCTGTCTCAGGCACAGGAATCCTTCCCCAAGCCGGTCGGCTTTGTAAATGATTTTGCAAATGTCATCCCGGCCGATATCGAAAGACAAATCGAAGCCATCTGCCTCGAAGTACAGCAAAAGACCGGCGCTCAGATCGCTGACGTCACGGTGGAGACCGTGGGCGACGAGGACTACAACGAATACGCCAACAAACTCTTCGAGGCCTGGGGCATCGGCCAGAAAGGGAAAGACAACGGCGTGTTGGTCTTCCACACGCTCAAAGAACGCAGCTTTCGCATCGAGGTGGGCTACGGGCTGGAGCCGATTTTGCCGGATGGCCTGGCCGGGGAGATCCGCGACCGGTACGTCTTTCCTTACTTCCGTAAAGGGGAGTTTGGGCTGGGGCATCTCGGAGCGGTGCGGGCAATTGCCGGCATCATCGCGAAAGATGCGGGCGTGGAGATCACCGGGGCCGTGCAGATGCCTCCGCGGACGACGCGTGTGCGCAGGCGGACGGGCACGTCCAGTTTGGTGAAACTTTTGATTTTGGCTGCTATTTTTCTGCTTTTCCGTGGCGGCCGCGGTGGTCGTGGCGGTCGTGGTGGAAGGCGAGGCGGAGGAAGCATCTGGCCCTGGATTTTCCTGGGTGGAATGGCCGGCGGCCGAGGTGGCTACTCTGGCGGTTGGGGCGGCTTTGGCGGCGGAGGTGGGGGATTCGGCGGTGGGTTCGGCGGCTTCGGCGGCGGCATGAGCGGCGGCGGTGGCGCCGGAGGAAGCTACTGAACTCTGCTTGGATGAAACAAATGGACTGTTTGCACAGAAAACGAAACTGAGGAGGAGGCGGCGTGGCAAAGATTCCGGAATCCCCGGAGCAGATTTTTGACAGTTTCACGCAGGACCTGCAGGCGGCTTTTGGCGCTGAGCTGCTGTCGGTCATTCTGTACGGTAGCGGCGCCAGAGGGGAGTACGTGCCCAGGAAGTCGGATATCAATTTCCTGGTGGTCCTGAGTCAAAAGGGCATCGAACAGCTCGAACGGGCGCTGGATTTGGTCGCGAAGTGGCGCAAAGCGAACGTCGCGGTGCCGCTTTTCCTCACCCGGGAGTACATCGAGAGCGCGTTGGATGCCTTTCCCATCGAATTTCTCAACATGAAGAATGCGCACAAGCTGGTGCACGGGGAAGACGTGCTCCAGGACCTGGAAATCGACCGGGGGAATCTACGCCTGCAGATCGAGCGGGAGCTGCGCGGTAAGCTGATCCATCTGCGCGCAGGCTTTTTGAGCACGGGCAAAGACCGGCAGGCGCTGCGGGAGATGCTGGCCGCGTCGGTGCCCACCTTCACCTCGATTTTCGAGGCGCTGATTTTCTTGCAGGAAGGGAACGCGGTGGGCCGGCGCGTCGAAATTTTCAATCGTGCCGCTGCGCTGTTCGGCCTGGATGGGTCGGTTTTTACGCACCTCATCAACGTGCGGCAGAGTGCGTGGCGCGGCTCCACCAACCAGTTGCAGGACCTGGCCAAATCGTACATCCACGAGATCAAGAAGCTGGTCGAGTTTGTCGATCGGTTGTGATGT
>CAYQOI010000425.1:0-3774 GCA_964419085.1 uncultured Cytophagia bacterium
ATACCTTGCGGCTTAACGATCATCCTCGGTAGACCTTGAAGGTTTGCCCAACCTGCAAGGTGGGGAGAGTGCAGAGCGGGAGGTGGTGTTTGAGCTGTTTTGAACGACAAGGGGATGTTTAGCTCCTTGGGCCGCCGGAGGGTCAACCCTCCGGGGGTTACCGTAGCCGGACCGATCGGCAGAGCCGAGTTTTCGCTGAATCGCGTCCTCCAGGCGTGGGGACTGCGCCAGACCCGCGTCGTTCTGATCTGCCAACCTCATCGCCTACAGATGCTGGTCGTGCCACGGCTATTGTGCCAAAACGTAACGAATAAAACCCTCGTTGTTTTGTATCATTGACTGAACGAGGTTACTCTCTTGTTGACTTCCAGTGAGGTCATGAACAAAAGTCGCGGGGTGGATATGAAAATCAGATTTGCCGTTGCCCAGTGTCAGGGTGGCGGCTCGTTCTACTACGATGACCGCATCGACATGAAAGCTCACTTCGAGGCCGAGTCTCTGAAGCACGAGATTCGGCGTCGAGTCGCGGCACGGGCTCAGCAGGGATGGCAACTGGTCAAAATGTTTACCGATGGACCGTTTATCCACTTGCGCTTCAAGGCAAAAGGGTGAGCGACGGGAATAATTGGGCATCCAGCCGGGTAATAAAGAGAAAAGCATGTTTATCTACGGAGTAGCTCTGGAGTCACTATGGCAGTAAAGGTTCATCCCAAAACAAACAAGCGAATTGTGATGTATGTTCCAAGCGACCTTTGCTATGAGATCAAGAACTGGGTCGGCGAGAATTTTACCACTCTGTCGGATTTTGGTAGAGAGGCGTTCAGGTACTACCTCAAAGAGCGTCGGAAGGAGCAAGTCCAGCAGCAACTGGTGGAGTCGTGCATCCAATTCAACTCCCTGAATGGCCAGATAAATGAAGAATGGCAGGAAGCCGACGGAGAGAACTGGCCGATGCGAGTTTAGGTGACAAGCCCATCGGAATCTGTCCGATAATAAAAGCGTCACTGGTCCTTCCAACGCAAAGCCGTCTGAAATGATTTTCAGGCGGCTTTTTTATTGGGGGAAAAGCCCGGTGTGCACGGGCGGCGGAGCAAACTCATCCGGGAGTCAAGAGTTGGTCGCTTATGAACGATAACAGTAAAGTGGCTGAAAAACCAAAAATTAGCACCGACCATTCCATGACGACTGTTGCGTTCAAGCGCTATCGCATCAGCAGAAGGATCTGCCGGAGATTCTGTTTCACCGTGTACGATGCCGTGGACCTCATGGATGGCTCGCGGCGATTTTTGAAAATGCTCGATCGCGGCATTGCGGCACAACGGCTCAACGTGCTCAGTTTTTTCCACACCGCTCGCTTAAACGAGCGGCTGGGGCTGCCTCAGGTTTGCAGGGTGTTTCAAGCGCTGGAGGTGGAAGGCAGGCATATTCTTGTCACCGAGCCCATCGATGCGGAAACCCTGAGCCTCCGGCTGCACGAATCGTGCCCTTTTCCGTTGAGCCGTGCTCTGGCGCTGGTCTCAGGAATCGGGGACGTGTTGCGGCAGGCACACCTCCGGGGGGTGGCGCATGGTTTGCTGAACCCGAGCTGCATTTTTTTGGCCGCGGATGATTCGCCGAAACTGGACGACTTCGGCTACACCTGGCTCATTCCACATATTTTTCGAATGGAAGACGCGGAGGCGCTCTACCTCTCCTACTACGTCGCACCGGAACTTTGTCTCGACCCCCAGACCGTGGACGGCCGCGCTGACATTTACGCGCTGGGCGTAATTCTGCTGCAACTCCTGACGGACGAGATCAAGTTCAGTCAGGGCCTCGATCCTGCCAGAAAACATGCTGACGTGCTGGAATCCATCCCCCGTGTGGAAAAGAATTACCCCGACCACTTTCCGACCCTGGAGACGATCCTGTCGACTTGTCTCGACGCACGCCCTGAAGCGCGTTACCAGAACCTCAAGGAGTTTTCGGACGAGCTCCAGGAACTGCGCAGCCAGTTGGGCGAGCCGCAAGCCGGTTTGCCGTTTGTGCCCGGAAGGGAGACCGGGTGACGGGTGCCTGAGCCGCGCGGCCTGTCCTGCCGGAAGAATTTTCTGTCAAAATTTCGGTTGCGCGAGACGAATTTTTTTTTATATTAATGGTGAACATAAATTCAATCTCAGCCAGGGCACCGCTTCAGGACTCAGGAGAGGGAAGATGCATCGCACGATTTTGCACATCGACGCCGACGCGTTTTTTGCCTCGGTGGAACAAGCGTTTGTCCCACCGCTGCGCAACCGCCCGGTGATCGTGGGTGGGACGGAAGACCAGCGCGGGGTGGTGCACACGGCCAGCTACGATGCCCGCCGATTGGGCGTGCGCACCGGCATGCCTTTGTCTCACGCCAGGCGCCTGGTCCCGAACGCGATTTTTCTCAAAGGGAACTTCGAGCACTACAAGGCCGTGTCGCGCGTTCTCCAGGAGATCTACGACCAGTTTACCCCCGCGATCGAGATGACCTCGCTGGATGACGCGTATCTCGACTTGACAGGTACCCTGAACGTGCACAAATGCTCGCCCGAAGAGATCGCCCGACGCATTCAAGATCGAGTGTACCGTGCGACGCACCTGACCATTTCCTGCGGCATCGGGACAAACAAATTCATCGCTCGCATCGCCTCGGGAATGGAAAAGCCCGGCGGATTGACCAGCGTGCCGCCCGGCGAAGAGCTGGCGTTTTTGCATCCGCTGCCGGTGGAGGAGCTGCCGGGCGTGGGCCCCGTGACGCGAGAGCGCCTTCACCAATTGGGAATTTACACCATCGGTGAGATCGCCGCGGTTCCGAGGTTCGTGCTCATGCAGCACTTCGGTGCCAATGGAGAAAAGTTCTGGCAGTTCGCAAATGGCATCGACCCGCGAGAGGTGAAGCCGCGGATTTTGCCCAAACAGCTCAGCCGGGAAACCGGCTTTGAGGAAGACGTGAGCGACCTGGACCTGGTGCGCGAGGTGTTGTACTACCTCACCGAACGCATCGGCAAAAAGCTGCGCGAAGAGGCGTGGCTGGGGAAAACCGTGGCCATCAAAGTCGATTATTCCGACCAGAAGCGTTATGTGAAGGCGCGCAGCCTCTCTGAGTTTACCGACAGCACCGAGATGATTTTTCGCATGGTGGAGACGCTTTTCGATGAAACCCCGTTTCGGCGGCTGCGGGTCCGGCGAGTCGGGCTGGTGCTCTCCAACATCGAGCGCAAGGACTGGCAGGGGGAGCTGTTTAACGAACGCAGCCGTCAGGAAGCGCTGGAGTCCACCGTCGATGCCATCCGCCGGCGGTTCGGGTTCACCTCCATCATGCCGGCGAGTTTGATGGAGTTGCAGCACCACTATCGGATGGAGAAGAGCGGCTACGTGCTCCACGCCCCGGCGCTGACCCAGTGAGCCCCCTGTTTGCTTGACATTTCCCGGTCATTTGCGTATCTTTTCTGCAACTTGCCGGTCAAGAACGCCATTCGATGCACAAAAACTTTTCCTTTCAATTCCGCTCCCCGAGCGAAGTCGAAAGGCGCGGAATGAAGGACGCCTCCCCGCTTCGGTTGCGATTGTGAGGGCATGGCATCGAGGCACAAATGCTGGCGTTTGTCTGGGGACTCTGGTCGTTTCGACTTCGCTCAACGACCGGTAGATTCCGTTCCCGTACCCCGAGCGGAGCCGAGGGTAGCGGAGCCGAAGGGCGCGTTCGCAGACGCGCAGAATCGAGTCGGCCGGGTACGTTGGGATTGTCTAAAAACACTAGCGCGACGG
>CAYQOI010000426.1:0-3765 GCA_964419085.1 uncultured Cytophagia bacterium
GAATCTCTAACATGCTGATTTTAATAGACTCCTGCATTCGCAGGAGTGACAAATTCGTGCTCTTTTCCGACTTTTTGGACAGCCCCAAGTATCCAATTTCCAAATCGCAAATGCACCCAGGTCCGGCTGGCTCAGTGCGGGGAAGGCCGTTTTTCTAGTCCCTGTCCCGCAATGCAAGTTTAACTTCAGACGTACTCCCTTCGGCTTCACTCAGTGAGAGGAATATGCGGGTCGTTGAGCGAGGTGGGAACCACCGCTGCCCGGCAAGTAGAAATCCCCCGGAGGCTTGGAGCCTCCGGGGGTTCATTGACAGGAACAACTATCGTCTTGCCCTCAAACCCGGTCAGGGTTAAAATGTTAACTGAGAGTTGATTATCAATTGGTGCCCTGGAGCGAGGCCAGCAGAGAGCGGGCCTGCTCGGCCCTGGCGTACGAAGGGTCGGCGTTCTGCCAGAATCTCAGGACGTCCTCCAGGCATTCCACCGCGCGGGTGGTGTCGTGTGCGTTCGCGTAAAGCTGACCCAATTCCAGCAAGGCTTCCGGCCACAGACGGCTGGTCCACAGTCCACCGTTTCGCACCGAAGCCAAAAAGGCCATGGTCGACTCCCCTTTCGCGTCCAGCAGATTCTGGTACAACTCGATGGCACGGGAAGGCAGCAATTTTGCCGTACACCGTGCCACCCGTTCGCGGGCAAGCAGATAGAACGGGTCCCCGCGGTAAATCCGGCCGACCTTCGAGTAGAATTCCAGCGCTTCCTGGAATCGGTTCGCCCGGAAAGCCAACTCGCCTCGAATATAATTGATATACGAACGTTTGAGCTTTCGGAAATAGGGGTCGTCGCTCTCCATCGCGGTAAGCCGGGAGACGAGCGCTTGCGCTTCCTTGCGGTCCCCCATCGCCGCCAGGCTGACGCCGGCCAAACCCAACTCGTAAAACGGCGAGGGGCAACGTCGAATCGCGAGTTTCAACTCCCGCCGCGCCTCATCGAATTGACCACGCTCGCGTTCTATCTCCCCGAGCATGTAATGAAAATACGCGGCTTCATCGGGATGGTCACCTTGTTGAGACGCCTGAATCCCCGCCCGGCATTCAGCCAGCGCGTTGGACAATTGCCCCCTGAAAAAGTAGAGCGCAGCAAGATGCGCGTGCGTTTTCGCCTTCCGCATCGCATCACCCGTATGCAGGATGCTTCGAAATGTTTGCTCGGCTGAATCCAACTCTCCCCGTATCCAATGCGCCTGGGCGAGGTAGCCGTCCAGGGCGAGGTAGTCGGGTCGTAGGCTTTTACTTTTGCGGAAAAACTCCAGAGCCTTCTCTGCCCGTCCCGCCAAAGCCTCGGTGAAGCCCGAGTTGCTGTAAGTCACGCCGGCCAGCGAGGAATCCAGCTCCATGGCTCGTCTGTTTTCCCGCAGCGCGGCGTCGTAGTCGCCGGCAAACATCGCGAGGTGGGCCGAGGTGGCGTGCCCGATGGCATCGTTTGGAAAGAGCAGCGTCCACTGGTTTGCGTAGTTGTAGGCCTGCGCGTAGTCCAACTCGAAGCTCGGGCCGTAATAGGTGACCAGCATGGCAAGGCGTTCCCGTTCGGTAACCCGGTCCAGCAACGGCAGCACGCGTCGATGGTAGAACAACGCTTTCTTACGGTTCCCGATCTTTCGATAATCGTAGGAGAGGTCGCTGACGGCCATCGCGAAGAGCGAATCCAACTCCAAGGCCCGTTCTTTCAATTTGATGGCATCGGCGTATTTTCCCTGTGCCTCCAACCGGTTGCCGCGAGAATAGAGCTCAAGGGCCTCCAACGAGAAGGTGGTCACCTTGTCGAGGGGACGACTGGATTTGGAAATCAACTGCAAAGACTCTCCGAGGTCCGTGCGAACGTTTCTGGCCAGCTCATCCATGCCCGACAAGACCTTTTCCACCCTGGAGACCTCGATGCGCCGCATCTTCAGCGTTTCACCGGAACCTGCGTCGATGATTTTGCTGGTCAACACATAGCTGGCCCCGAGTCTTTCGATGCCTCCGGCAATCACCAAACCCGCGCCCTCCCTCCTGGCCATAACCACGGCCGTGGCCGGATCCAACTCGTGGTCTGGCGGCAAAGCCATCCTCTGCAAGGCAGCGGTAATCTGCTGCCGTGACATAACGTTCAAGTAGGAAGATTGACGCAACGTGACGCGCAGGGCTTCGGTCAACGAATGATCGAAGTACGCCTCCGAGGAATTGTTTGCGAATTCTGCGATCACGACCGTATGATTTGGAGCAAGAGAAAGACGGGAATTGAACCGGCTTTGCCACACGAATGCGGAAAACGCGACGATCGCGGCGGCGACCGCGATCCACTTTCTTTTGCGAAACAGCTGGGCGAACCGGGAACGCGGCGCGCTAACTCCACCCGCTTGCACGGTAAGCCCGCTCTCGGACGGGACGCGCTCCAAATCTGAGATGAATGCCTCGGCCGATTGGTATCGAGCTTCCGGCTCTTTCTCCAGCGCCTTTTCGATGACGGAGCGCAAGGGTTCCGGCTCGGGGAGGCCGAAATCCACGTCCAGATCCGGGGGTTCATTCACGATGGCGAAGAGGACGACCTGTTCGTAGTCTCCCTGGAACGGCCTGCGTCCGGTGAGCATTTCATACAGAACGACGCCCAGGGACCAGATGTCGGTTCGATGGTCCACCGCCAGCCCTTGCAGTTGTTCTGGCGACATGTACGCCGCGGTGCCAATGGCTGAGTGGGTCTTGGTAATCCGGGTTCCACCAGCCAGCTTAACCAGGCCGAAATCGATGATCTTGACCTCGCCGCGCTTGGTGACGATGATGTTTGCCGGCTTGATGTCACGGTGAACGATGCCTTCGTCATGAGCCCGAGATAATCCCCGGGCAACTTGTAACGCGATATCGATGGCTTCTTCGGGCGCGATCGGGCCCTGCTCGATCCTTTGCTTGAGCGTCTCCCCTTCGTAGCAGGTCATCACGATAAACAACTGGCCGTCGTCGGTCTCATCGATCTGGTGCACGGCTGCCAGGTTTGGATGGTCCAGGGCAGAGGCGGCTCTGGCTTCATGGAGAAAGCGTTGTTTGCTTTGCTCGTCGCGGCAGAGCTCGTGAGATAGAAATTTCAGCGCAACATGGCGGCGGAGCCGCAAATCTTCCGCCTTGTAAACTACCCCCATTCCCCCGCTTCCGAGGCATTCAATGACGCGATAGTGTGAAATCGTTTTGCCCACCATGACAGATCTTGCCTGCTTCGCAAAGGGTCAAAAAAAATCAAGAAAACAGAGGATTGAAGTAAACCGAGCCCGGCTTTCAGGAATGTAGTCAGCGTACCAGCGCTTGGGTTGCCTTGCTTGTAGATTCCTGGTAGGCGCTGGACTTTCGAGAGAGAAGTCTGTATGTGATGGAGAGTTTGGTTCGACCTACGAAGTCCCTCGACCTTCGTTTTGAACCCTACAACCCGGTACTCCAGAACTATTCGTCCCTAACGAATTTACCCTCAATGATACTGATTCATCGTCGCAAAGTCAAGCGTTTTGATGACTTTATCCGCGCGCATTAGCGTCCGGTAAATAAGTGTTTAAAAACGAAGGTCGATTACACCAGGAGTTTCAACCGTGACTTGGTTTTGGACGCGAGCCGTAACACCCCCATTAGGAGGTTGTCCAAAAAGCCCCCATTAACCTGGTCCGAAGGCGTCCCCGCCGAGGATATCCGAGCCAGGAATCCGTTCAAGCGTGCTCGGCGAGACGCCGTCGCGCGAGTGTTTTTGGACA
>CAYQOI010000427.1:0-3755 GCA_964419085.1 uncultured Cytophagia bacterium
CCGCTGCCACGAGCTTGGCCCGGATTTTCTCCGCGGCCCGAATCGCGGCGTTACCCGCCATGAAGGTCACCCGGCTGGAGTAGGAGCCCAGGTCGATGGGGTCGCTGTCCGAATCGGAAGAACAGATGCGAACGCGCTCCAGCTTCACCCCCAGCGGCTCAGCCACACACTGCGCCAGCATGGTGTCGCTGCCCTGCCCGATTTCGGCCGCCAGGCAGTGCACCGTGATGCCGCCATCCATATCGATTTTCAGGTGAACGGTGGACTGGGGCAGGTCGTTGAAATGAATGCGATGGGCGCTGCCGCTGATGTAGAAGCCGCAAGCCACACCGATCCCCTCGCCGTAGGGGAGCTTGCCGTGCTTGCGGTCCCACTCCGAGCGCTCGCGCGCCCGTTCGATGCACTCCCGGGTACCGTTGCTGGTGATGCGAAAGCCGTTGATGGTCTGGGTGTTCGCGGGCAGCAGGTTGCGCAGACGGAAGTCGCACGGGTCCATGCCCAGCTCTTCGGCCAGCTCATCCATTACCACCTCGAAGGCGAAGCGGGTGTTCACCGCGCCGTGCCCGCGCATCGCGCCACACGGGGCTTTGTTGGTGTAGACCCGCCGGCCCGCGTACCTGAAATTGGGCACCCGGTACGGTCCCATGGCCAAAACGCCGTTGTAGTAGGTGGTGACCACGCCGAAGCTTCCCCACGCGCCGCCGTCGATGGTGGCGTCCAGGTCCAGGGCCGTGAGTTTGCCGTCTTTGTCGGCCGCCACCGCGATGTGGGTTTTGGTGGGATGCCGGCCGTGATTGTTCAGGAACACCTCTTCGCGGTCGAACAGAATCTTCACCGGACGGCCGCATTTGCGCGACAGCAGCGCCGCGATCATCTCGTGCGGGAACGGATCGCTTTTGCCGCCGAAGCCCCCGCCCACCATGGGCCGGATCACCCGAATGCGGTGCATGGGCATCTCCATGACTTCCGCGAGCGCCCTGTGCAGATAGTGCGGCACCTGCTGGGACGACCAGACCGTCAGCCGTTCGTCGGCATCGTAGTGTGCGATCGCGGCGATGGGCTCGGTAAACGCGTGGGTCACGCCCACAAACCGGAAATCCCGGGAAACCACGTGTGGTGAGGATTTCATGGTGCCAGGCACGTCCCCGAAATGCTGCTCTACGGATTTCTGGATATTCGTCCCCGCCACGGTCTTGTCCTGCAGCGGTTCCTCCGTGGGTTTCAAACCGTCTTCCACGCGCAGGACCGGTTCCAGCACCTCCCACTCGATGTTCAGCAGGCGCAGCGCCTCCAACGCCACTTCCTCGTCCACCGCGGCCACCGCGGCGACGCAATCGCCGATGTACAGCACCTTGCCCTCGCGGCCCGGCGCGCCCGGACGCGGCAAACTGATTTCATCTTTGGAAATGGGAAGCACGCCGAAGCGGTTCTGCGCACCCGGTTCGTCGCCGGTGAGCACCGCGAACACGCCGTCCAGCGCCTCGGCCGCGCTCACATCGATTTTCTTGATGCGAGCATGAGGATAGGGACTGCGCAGAATCTTGCCGATGAGCATGCCGGGCAGCTTGATGTCATCGGTGTAAAGCCCCTGCCCGCTGGTCTTCTTCAACGCATCCACAAGGGGAATGCGTTTGCCCACGACGCTTTTTGATTCCTTTGAAGCTGACATGATTCGCGATCCTTTAAAGTCGTCTTGCTCGACCCTCCCGATGGCAATCAGGGAGAAGGGGTCTTCTCTACCGCTTTGTCTTTCCGGGAACGGTCGGGACTCACGCCGTCTGCGCCCCCGGCCGCCATTTCTTCGGCGGTGCGCTGGATGGCATCCACGATCTTGATGTAGCCGGTACAGCGGCACATGTTCCCGGAAATGGCTTCCTCGATCTCCTGCCGGGTGGGATGGGGATGCTGGTCGAGAAACGCTTTGGCCGTCATGATGAAACCGGGCGTACAAAAGCCGCACTGGGACCCGCCGGATTCGGCAAACGCTTTTTGCAGCGGATGAATCAGCGGCGACTTCAACCCCTCGATGGTGGTGATCTCCTTGTCCAGGCAATCCAACGCCAGCGTGAGACAGGACAATTTCGCCCGGCCATCGATGAGAACCGTGCAGCACCCGCACGTTCCCATGTCGCAGCCCCGCTTGGTGCCGGTGAGATTGAGATTCTCCCGGAGCACATCCAGCAGCACGTCGTAATCCCGCACGCCGGTCTCGTACGTGGCGCCGTTGATTTTGAGTTTTACAATCTTGCGCGGCATAAAGGCGAAACCTATTTCCTGAACAGCTCCCGTGCGATGATCACCCGCTGGATCTGGCTGGTGCCTTCGTAGATCTGAAAGATCTTCGCATCCCGCATCAGTTTTTCCACCGGGTACTCGGCGGAGTAGCCATAGCCACCGAAGACCTGTACCGCGTCGGTGGCGGTTTTCATGGCCATGTCCGCGGCAAAAGCTTTGGCGTACGCGGCTTCCAGAGTGTTGGGCTGACCGTTGTCGGTCTTCCACGCCGATTTCCACACCAGCAGGCGGGCCGCTTCGATATTCATCGCCATGTCGGCGATCATGAAATTCACCGCCTGGTGTTTCGCGATGGGAACACCGAAGGCCTGGCGCTCTTTCGCGTACTCGATGGCGTGCTGCATCGCGCCGCGCGCCAGACCCACCGCGGCCGCGGCCACCACCGGCCGGGAATGATCGAACGCGGCCATCGCGATCTTCCAGCCGTCGCCCTCATTTCCCAGGCGAAGCGACGCGGGAACCTTCACCTCCTCAAACGTCACCCCGCGGGTGTCGGAGGCGCGCTGCCCCATTTTCTCTTCGTGCTTGCCCACGCTGACGCCTGGCAGGTCCGCCGGCACGATAAACGCGGTCATGCCCTTGTACAACGCGGCGGGATCGGTGTAGGTGAGCACGAAGAACCAGTCTGCCTGGGCCGCGTTGGTGATCCACATCTTCTGGCCGTTGATGACGTAGTCGTTCCCTACCTTTTTGGCCAAAGTCTTGATGCCGGCAACATCGGAGCCTGCGCCGGGTTCGGTCACCGCGTAAGCGCAAAAGGAGAACTCCGAGGTCATCTGACCCAGATACTTCTTTTTTTGCTCCTCGGTCCCTGCCACCAGAACAGGCCCTTCGGCCAGCATGTTGGACATCATCGAGGTCCCGATGCCCGTACAGCCGACACCCAGCTCTTCTGCGATGAGGCAGTCTTCGAAAACCCCCAGGCCCGCGCCCCCGTAAGCCTCCGGGATCTGCACGTTCATCAACCCCAGTTCCCACGCCTTGCGCAAGACCTCCGTGGGAAACTCCGCTTTTTTGTCGTACTCGGCCGCAACCGGTACGATTTCCTTGCGGGTGAATTCCTCCGCCAAATCCTTCAGCGCTTTTTGCTCATCGGTTAAACTAAAATCCGCCATGGTCTCATTCCTTTGTTTGCTGATTCACCACCTGCAGTGACGTTTAATACCCTAAACTCTTTCAAGAAGGAGCGACATTCCCATTCCGCCGCTGACACACAGCGTGGCCAGGCCCAGATGGGCATCGCGGCGGCGCATCTCGTGCAACAGGGTGACGGTGATGCGCGTCCCCGTGCAGCCGATGGGATGGCCCAGCGCGATGGCCCCTCCGTTGACGTTCACGCGTTCCAGGTCAAACTCCAGCTCGCGATGGCACGCAAGAACCTGCACCGCAAACGCCTCGTTGAGTTCCACCAAATCGATGTCCGATAGGTCGAGCTTGTTGCGTTCCAGGAGGCGCCGGAC